>JBQCDM010000136.1:0-6773 GCA_051961235.1 Nucleicultricaceae bacterium (SeqCode) | reverse complement strand
ATTCGCCTTGAAAAATCAGCTATTCAAATGATTAACTCTTTACGTGATAAGGGGATGGATATCCATTATGACTATTTAAGTGTGACGGGTTTTCCGCTCTCTTTAAAAGTCAATTTTAAATACTTACATCTTGAGACTGCGGATAAAGGCCTTTCGGTTACCTTTTCAAAGAAGTTGATCCTTCAGGCTTCTGTCTGGAATATCCATCGATTACACTTTACAACCAAAGGGCCCATTATCGTTCATGATAACAATGCGTATTTATCCTTCAAAGGTGTTGCTCAAATTTTAAAAGCGACCGGTGAGTACTCGATTGATGCGGCGCAAGAAAACTTTCTTATAAAGCTTGATAAGGTTCTTTTTGCAGAAGATATCGAGCATCTATCATCGCCTACGATCATCTTAAATACCCTACAGTGTGACTGGACAAAACGTCACCTTCTCAAAGAATCCAAAGAAGATGCGTATTTTTTTGATGCCTCCTTACAAAATCTTATGTGGCACGACCAAAAATCTCAAATTCTAGGATCTAATATTGACTACATTCATCTTAAAGGAAGCTTAAATACGCCGCTGCAATGGCATGCATCATTGAAGAAAAGTGCAGAAGCATGGCTTGAAAGCAATGGCAATCTTGAATTAACAAACTTTGAAATGGCCTGGGGCCCTCTTAAAATAGAAGCCAATGGAGCCTTCTCCCTTGATGAAAGCTTGCAGCCGATTGCATCTTTTTCGGGCAAGCTTTATGGCCTTGAATCGCTCATTGATGTGCTAAAACAGCGAAAGTTGGTCGATAATAAAACAGCTTCCGTTGCAAAGCTGGGTCTTGGCTTATTTAAAGAGTCAGACCCTATTCACCCCAATACAACCTACCATCGCATCGCCTTTGGCATACAAAATGGCGCATTGTCATTAGGTCCCATTAACCTTATGAAAGTCCCCTCTATTCCTTGGAATCAGATGGGTTCTTCACATAACAACTCACACTAGGTTTTGGAATAAAAATACGAGGACGCCAGGTTTTTTGGCGTTCTCGCACCAACCCAACCACTCTTTTCTTCGCTTCCAAAGCTACAACACCACCAAATTTTTTAAACCATTTCTCACCCAAATGCTCTACGGACTGATCGAGTCCTCCCCAAGCAGCCGAAAAGGTAGGCGGATGGAAAAGGGCATAACGGGGTTTTTGTGGTACAAACCAGCCTTGCTCAACAATAGAAAAAATTTGACGCCCCGTATAAGGATAACCATTACCAAACGGCGTGTGTGATGTACGACTCCAAAGCCCACGCCTATTTGGAACCACCAAAAGCAACCGACCTTCCGGTGCAAGCACGCGCCAAAATTCTTCTAAAATCTTTGATGGATTCTCCACATGTTCAAAAGCATGCACCACAAGGAGTCGATGAATAGATTCATCACGAAAAGGAAGTTTTTCACAGACCAATAAACTCGTGTTTTTTTCAGCATGCGGCCAGGCCATCACCCCCATCGGCGCCGGCATCAATGAGATCACGCGGTCCGCTTCAAGCGTGAAATAGGGAAGAAACGGATGCGTATAGCCAAAGCCCGCCACCACTTCTCCCTTTACGCTTGGCCAAAAGGATGCAACCACCTCGGCAATCGCTTTTTCTGCGATCTCCCCTAAAGATGTCTCATAAAACGCATAACAATCGGTTACATCGGTCCACATAGAGACATGCTAACATGAAGTGAGGCGGATCTCCATCCCCCTCACAAATCATAAAATCGAATAATGTCATCAAACGTTAACGCTGATTTTTCATCAATCGATGCGCGCTTCACCAAACGCCCTTCTTTAAGCACCACAAGCCCATTGCCATAGGTTAAGGCATGCTCAATCTTATGCGTTGTCATAATGACCGTGATTTTATGTTTTTCGATCTGCTCAAGCGTTTTTTGCATCACCCAAGATGATGCCTTCGGATCCAACGCACTGGTATGCTCATCCAATAACAACAACCGTGGTGGATGTAGAAAACAAAGCGCCAAAGCCAACAGCTGACGCTCTCCGCCGGATAGCTTTTGTACCGGTTGATCAAATCGTTCGACAAATCGCGGATGAAACGATGCTAAATAATCCTTTAGATAGGTGCGCGCCTTATGAAAAAGCATATCTTTAAATAAAGACTCACGGCGCATGGCATAAAAAACAGCGTTTTCCAAGACCGTCAAATCGTCAAATGTGGTCATATGAGGATCTTGCGTCAATGTGCTCAAGATAGATGCGCGTGCTTCTAGGGATTGTTTTTGAAACCCATGTCGCCCATCTAAGGCAATATCGCCGTGGCTTGGTCGATACAGGCCATTGATAAGCTTAATGAGCGAACTTTTCCCTGATCCATTTCCCCCTAATAAAATCAGGAAATCGCCAGCATTGAGTGATAAATCAACATTTTCCACCAAATAGCGCTCTGAACGGGGTTCATAATAACTGAGGGACTTTATGGTTAAAAACGGCTTCATGATTGCCCCCGTCTTAATATAATTTGATTAGGCTGAATCATGAGCAATAGGATCAAAATACCCGCCATCACAATTTTCAAATACAAAGGATTCAAGCCAAAGAAAAGACAAAGATGCATCGCCATAAAGTATAAGAAGGCCGCAAAAAAACAAAAAGTCAACGCTTGCAAGATGTTTGAACGCCCCCCAAACCGCTCTTCCAAATGGTGCCCAATAATCACAACACCAATACCTACCAAGGCCATGCCAACACCCATGTTAATGTCTGTATATCCATTTAAGAGCGCGGTCATGATGCCTGAAAGCCCAGCGAGCATATTGCTTAAGATTAATCCAAATGAGCGATAAAAATCACTTCGACTCCCCAACATCTGAAACAATCGTCCATTCACGCCAAAAGCACGCAAGGTCAGTCCAATTTTTGAAGCAAGCATGCCACATAAAATAAGCGTTAGAGCGCCCACAATTAAAGCAGCACCCACAAGATGCACCATATGAGATGGATAGCCTGACATCGTATAGTGTGACCCATAATTCAGAAGGCTCACATTCGGGCGATTCAAAAAGATTAGGTTAAGCGGATACATCATAAAGAGCATCAAAATGCCTGAAATAAGGGGCGGTATGCGCTCTTTAGCTTGAAGTAAACTCACCATCAAGCCAACCAAGGCACCCCCCACTAAACCTATGACAAAGGACAAAACAGGTCCTAATCCATGTTCTAATGCGCGCGTAAAAAATACAGCCCCTGACACAAAACTACTCTCCACAGTCAAATCAGGAATACGCAGGATGTAGTAACTCAAATACACGCCGTAGACGAGCGGCAGAAACACCAACGTTTGCAAAATGATATCTGTCAACATGAGAGACTAACCTTTTTGATTGGTGCGATACCCTTGTTGCTCGGCTACGCTCTTTAAATGGGCTAAATCTACGCCCTGCTCTTGGGCGGCAACAGCATTATAAAACACTTGGAAATCTGATGCAGGCTGCATTTTTATATCTTTTGGCTTTTTACCATTTACAACATCCACAACCAATTCTGCTGCAATTCGGCCAATATCGCTTTCTGAGTTACCAACGGCAAAAGCAGCACCCTTTACGACCGACCCTTCGTCAGATGCAATAAAAGGAATATGACGTTTTTCTGCGATGGTCTTGAGTGTGGCGGCTCCACTTGCCAATAAATGGTCTTTCAAGATAAAAAGTGCTCCCGCATCTGCATCAATATGATTGGAAAGTGTATAAAGATCAGCAAGTGATTGCACCACAATCTTTTGCAACTGGATGCCCTGTTCGGCTGCACTTTTTTCCAGTGATGCTATTTGTTGCTCGATTTTATCGGTTGGACTATAAAGCACCGCCACCTTTTTAAGATCTTTTAGAACGTTTCGAAGGAAGGCAAAACCGGGCTCTATTTTCCCTTCATAAACGCCGGTTATGTTATCTTCTGATTGGGTAACCGCTGTTGTGACATCAAGGCCAACAACGGGAATGGTCTTTAGCGTATGAGCTGCCATAAGCGTTAATTCCGTTCCAATCGTTGCAACAACTGCATCATGACGACGCTCTGCTTGCTCGATCAGAGAGTGCATCACATGGCGATCTCCCATGGCATTTACAATGAGCAGATCATAATTCTGATCCTTCAATGAAGCGCGAATAACCGCACCAAATCCTTCTGCCATCTCCGTCAGCGCTTGGTGTTCGACTGGAACGACAAGCGTAATATTTTTTGTGTCTTTAACAAAATGATCCTTAAAAGCAAAGAATCCAACAATAACAAGGATAACGCTCAAAAGCGTAAAACGTCTAAAATTCATAGCTATTCCTATCGCATATACTATACGGCCATTATGACCGATTAATCGTCAACAAAGTGATAAAAAAGAGAGGGTAAGATTAATGTGGCCAGCAAGGCCAAGCAAAGGAATGGGATGCAGAAACGAGACGGCGTGCAAAACACGTCGCATGCAGAGAGGACATCAATGAAAAAGCAGTGTATGACATAACGCACGCTTCCTTTCAGAGGATAATATAGTAATCATCGAACGCTCAATCAAGGAAAACTTTTAAAGACATAAAAAAGCCCTGCAGAAACAGGGCTTTTCAGTCGAGCGAACGTTGAATTACTTTGTAGTAATCGTCACTTTATAGTGAGGCTCCTCAAAAGCAGGATGTGAATTTAAGCAAAGTTCATACGTGCAATGGGATTTGTCGCCGACCATTTCTTTAACCGCTTTTTTACAATGGAAAACCTCATCCATCGCAAGAGGCGTTTCGCCTTCGATCAACTTTGCAAGAATTTTTGCGTTATCCTCTGATCCTTGAACCGTAGTCCACGCTTGTCCATCCAATGTTACCTCATTAGATTTTGCAAGCGATACCATATCTTGACGTCGCAATGTTGGACAACCTGTCTTTTCGGCCGCCAATTGTGCAGGTAGATTTGGGTTGCTTTCTTCGAAATCAGCAACAGATGTGGATGCCATAAGCGGCGCACAAAGTGTGAGTGTGGTTACAAACCCTAGTAATGATTTTCTCATGAGTATACTCCCTTATTTTATCGAACTTATTTTTTCCATCTATATCAGAAATCCACAAAACATGAAGCGAAATTCCTGATCTCTCTTCATGTTGGTGATAAGAATCCTTATTCTTATTGTAAATCTCTTGTGAGAATTTGAAAATGCTTTATTGTCCCTAAAGATATAATTTATGGGGAAAAGTTTCATGAAAACCATCTTGATCACAGGCGCATCAGCAGGCATTGGAAGACACACAGCCTACGCTTTTAACAAGCCTGGGTATCAGCTTATTCTCCTCTCAAGGCGTCAAGACAAATTAGACACTCTTGCATCTGAGCTCCATGTGCCTGTGCATATGATAGCAACGGATGTGACAGATGCCCCAACGCTACAAAAACATATGGATTCATTACCAGAATCTTTTCGTGACATTGATGTGCTGGTGAATAACGCCGGCCTTGCTCAAGGCATGGATCCAGCTTACAACGCTTCCTTCGAGGATTGGCAAACCATGATTAACACCAATATCACGGGCCTTCTTGCCTCAACACACGCCGTGCTGAAAGGCATGGTCAAGCGCAATCAAGGACATATTATAAACCTTGGCTCCGTTGCAGCTTTATACCCTTATGCGGGTGGCAATGTGTATGGTGCCACCAAATCCTTCGTGCATCAGTTTTCTAAAAATCTTCGAGCCGACCTTCTTGGCACAGATATTAAGGTGACAATTATAGCGCCAGGCGTTGTAAAAACCGACTTCTTTGAGGTGCGATTTAAAGGCGATAAAGCACAGTCTGATGCTGTTTTTAAAGGATTTAAGCCCCTTGATCCGCAAGACATTGCTTCTTCGATTTATTGGGCTGCCACCCAACCACCCCATGTGAACATCAACCTCATTGAAGTGATGCCCGTAAAACAAGCGCCTGCTGCTATTTCCATCAAACGAGACGATTAACAGGAGTATATATCAAGCGCTCATTCAAAAACGATAAAAGACCATTGAGCGCGTAAAGGCCTTTTCGTGTTGCTTTAAAGTGTGTGCTAGATGACTTAAGCAACCCTTCATCATACAGTATTTGAAGATCTTCTTTCTTCCAAAGATCTTCAGGCAGCACACCAAAATCACTCAAAAATCGAGAACGTAAAATCCCTTCTCGAAGCCGCATCCCCATCAACAAAAATTCGGTGAGTTGATCTGATTTTGGGAGCAAAAGAGATTCTTCAACACCACTTCCCGCATCAACAGCGTTAAGCCACGTCTCGGGTGCTCGAAAAGATTTAAGCGCAAAACGCTCAGTGCCTATGGTTAATCGCCCATGCGCCCCAGGGCCAAGCGGCGCATAATCCTCATAACGCCAATAAAGCAAATTGTGCCTGCTTTCAGCGCCAGGCACCGCAAAATTCGAAACCTCATAGAGATGAAGACCGTGCTCTTTTAGAAGCGCGTAAGTGCGATCATACAAGGCAAACGCAGTTTCCTCATCTGGCAAGGCCCAGTCGCCTCGTTGATACGCCGTATAAAAAGCAGTGCCCGGTTCTATAGTGAGTTGATACAAAGACAAATGTTGCCCTGCAAGCGCGAGTGCTTCTTTTAATTCCGCCTCCCAGGCCTCGAGCGTTTGATTGGGTCTTGCATAAATTAAATCAAAAGAATAACGGTCAAAAAGTCGCGTCATGACTTTGAGTGCTTGAAGTGCTTCATCTGCCTTGTGCGCTCGGCCTAAAAATCGTAGTGATTCATCTCGCAACGATTGC
>JBQCDM010000135.1:0-3903 GCA_051961235.1 Nucleicultricaceae bacterium (SeqCode) | reverse complement strand
ATTCTATTGAGACATATATTGATCTTTTTATAGAAGGGATTTATCTAGCAGGCGCGCCAACAGGAGACACATGTTCTGTTCACGAGAGCCTATTTGATGAACCGGCGTCTTTTTATACGCATGACCTTTTGCACCTACAAGGACTAGCGCCTAGCACAGATGAACGTGAGAATAAGGAACACGTGAATAAAATGAGAGAAGTTGCAAGCGTGCTTTGGGCAAATATTAAAAAACACACTAAACAATCTAAAGAGTACAAAGAAGGAAAAGCAGCTCTATTTGCTCTTTTGCATGAACTTTCACAATACAATACGTCAAAGCTTCTAAAGGCTACAATGACGATTCAAGAAGCATTTAGTGTGATGATGCAAAATGCTCGAGATAATGTAACGGGTATTTTCTTAGGCGATACCGTTGTTGATTCTGACTCTTATTATCGCGCGGTGCTGTTGAAGAATGCCTCATTTAATAGGGATGCATCTCTCAATAACTTGTCACCTGAAATAGCAGTGGTGGAAACACCGGAAGATATTCTTAGCCAGCATGCATTTATCATAACATACAAGCTTGGTGATTTTGAGGGCCATTATACGAGTGATGATCATCTTTCTAAGTATGAAAATGCGCGTAAATTTGCCTTTCCAATTGCGTGCCTTTTGAAGGGTCCTGGGCGTTATCAAAACTTGACGATGGATAATTTTACGCTTGGAGCAGGGCATCAAAAATTTACAGAATTCCTGAATGAATTCCAAAAAACTTATGGTACTCTCAACCACTGAACT
This sequence comes from Nucleicultricaceae bacterium (SeqCode), assembly GCA_051961235.1. Lineage (GTDB taxonomy): Bacteria > Pseudomonadota > Alphaproteobacteria > Caedimonadales > Nucleicultricaceae > JBQCDM01. The sequence goes on along the minus strand of JBQCDM010000135.1, from coordinate 3,121 downwards.
CCGATGATTGGACAGAATAGCAGTAAAAACAAGCTATAGTTGCACATCATTAAGCTGCTAATCTGATATCTGAATGAGGTGCCTCATTCAGATTTTATATATACTTCATGAGGCGTTTGTCCTTCAAAGGTAAAAGGGGCTGGTAATTCTGAAGAATCCAATTGTAAGTCATTGACTTTGTTTCTCTACCACAACTATCTTGTTCATATTTTCTTACTTTGAACCTTAGAAAAAAATCCACGAATATACACAAATACTTTTAGAAAATTATGGGAATTAATTTCTTTTTAAGACGTTACTTCATAAGATAAATGTCAATATGATGTTCATAATCTGAAAGGGTGTTGGCATGAAATTCAAGCAGTCAACGATGAAGAAATGGTTTCTGACAATTTTGCTGATAGTCAATTTCAATACAATAGAGAGTTCAAAGTTAGAGGCAACGAATTGTACGTGTGCGTTCGATCCAAGTGGAGGGGGTGATTCTGCCAATCCATACTATCAAGCAGGTATGATTTTTGGAGCCGCTTTCGCGTCTGCCTTTACCACTAAGGTTATGCCATGGCTTAGCGAGCAATTGAAGAATGGCAACGCGCGTCAGTTCATTGTTAACATGGTGACATTCTGGCGTAAGTCACCGCCACACCCTGTTTTAACAATGTTTCCGTCCCTTGCCGGTGATATGTCAAAAGAGCTTGAGTTCATTGTAAAAGAGCTCGATAAAGTTGCAGCACCTGTATTTCATGGGGAGAGTAATACGGTAACTTATGCCGTAGGCGACCATGCTTATTTTTTTAGACTGCCTGAAGTGGATGAGCTCGATCATGCTTATGATATGAAGAAGGTAACAGCAAATTATGTCAATGGTGGCTCATTTGCGCCCCAGACAAAAGAAAATATGTTGGCATCTGCAATATTTAAAGTCATCGACACCTTAGGCGAACCGGGTGCTTCAAGTGATGTTGTTAAATTCAGACGGCATTTATCTGATGTGTATCGAGAATGGTTGAGGAAAGGGCGTGTTTATCCGCTTTTTGTTAGTGGTGAATGTGTGAGTTTGTTGTTTGATATCAATCAACTTGAATTTGGTTTTATGAAAACATCAGCGGATAATGCCAATATAGCCACTGTGATTGATGAGGTGAATGGCGCACTTGCAACGCGAAAGAGTTTAAAAGATATGAGTGTAGAAGCACAGATCGATGAAAAAGAAATTGAAGCACTTTTGAATCGTTTGACAATCCATGGCTCAAGCTATGCACACGAGGATACCTCATTGTTAAAAAAATAATGATTATTATTAGCGTTAGTTAGTCATCTTGCCTCATATTGCATATTAGGCAAAAATAGATTATTGTTTAATAAAATGCTTTAATCTCACTTTTCGAGAGTTAAAAATGACAAAGTTTGATGATTTTTCCCCGAAACAGTATGAAACTTACTTTTTGACCGGTGCTAAATCTGAAGCGACACCTTCAGGAGCAGATGCATATTATCAGCTTGCTCTTGATAAAATCCGCGGGAAGGGGCAAACCATCGTCTTTAACTGGCCAGCATTTTTCCTTGGTGGTCTTTGGATGGTATATCGACATCTTTATGGTGTGGCACTTTTTGCTCTTCTATTTTCTCTTCTTCTCAAGGCAGGGCTTTCTTTTCTGTTGGCGCCCATTTTTCAAGCGAGAGGATGGGATGTTAATCTAATAGACACTGTAAGATGGTGTGTTGAGGCGATAATCTACGGGTGCTTTATGACCTATGTATACTTCATGACGATCCATAAGGATCTAGAGTGCAAACGAGAAGCGCCAAAAAAAACAACGAATCTTATTCTAAGCATTATGTTATTTGTTCTCGCTATAATTGTTGCAATTTTTCTAGAAGCTAAAGGGATTAAAATTTCATATATTTTTAACTCACGCGACGTTGTGGAAATGATTCTTGGTTTTTATGTTCTTATTCTGTTTTTGTTGGATCGGTTTGTTTGGAGAAGGTTGAGCATAACGAAAGCATAAATTATGGCTAAGCAAGGATCCTTATCTCAGCACTTTCTGATCGGTGCAGCGAAATCCTTAACGATAAAAAACCAAATACGATATCAGTATCAAAAGCGTGGTTGAAATAACAATAAAGGCGATGGGGGATTTGGTTAGCCCCTTTTCGTTTTCTTCTTGAAGATGGAGATGCCCCCAGGCATTGTCGGCTGATATCAATTCAAGGTGAGGCGTCTCATCTTTAGTTGTTACTTTTATAACCCTCACATCCATTTGATTTGCATCCATGATTTGAATAGCCATATTGAACTGGTTATCAAACGTGATAAAGCTAATCTCCAAATTGTAGATCGCCTGATTGGGTGATTTTAAAAGTTCATCAATAACCATAAAAATTTTATCTAGAGACACTTTTCCTTTAATGATTTGCTCTTTTGTTTGGGCGTTTTTTATTGGAGAGGTAGCATAACTAACAATGGTGTTGAGGTAACTACCAACGCCATGTTGTTCAAAAAAGGAACGGATGATGCCTTGAGCTCTGGAAAAAGATCCACTATCAAGGCGCCCTTCAAATAATATGCTAATCATTGTTTATCTCGAAAAAAATAGTATTAGTTGGGTTGATCTAGTAATAAAAATTATAATATCAAATTTATTAATAGTAAAAAAGTCTATTCATTATTTTTATTTTTTTAATATGAGATATAAATATATTTTATTTTCTAAAATTCAAAGATAAGGATGAATAGTTTCGTTTTCTCTTTGCTAGATAAGATTCGGTACGCTAGATTAGATTTTCGTAAGAAAGGCTAAATTCTAGGTAAGAAAAGTTTTTTATTTCATATTTCCGATAAAGCATAAATGTCTCCTCAGAAGAGGACGTTTAGAAGATCTTATAAAATTTATTTATATTTATACGTTTTGCCATCAGCTTGACATGTTTCAATAAGGTTTAATTTTTGGCTTGGTTGAGATACTATAGATCGTATTTTACTTATTATTTTAGTTGCTCCACATGAAAGTTTTTTTTGCTCCTAAAACCCCATTTAAGGCTGCTCTGTGCGTTATTTCTTTTCTATGCGGAAGTGCCACGACGGCTGCTGTTTTCGAATATTTCACGAAAAATACGT
>JBQCDM010000134.1:0-13729 GCA_051961235.1 Nucleicultricaceae bacterium (SeqCode) | reverse complement strand
GATCAAAGTAGTTTTTCTCTAATGCTTGTGCATCAATGGAATACGTTTCCTCAAACCCAAGATAATAAAAGGCATTTGGGTTTTCCATCAACGGCTGCACCCTATCACAATGGGAGCAAAAAAAAGCATCGGACGAACTTAAGCCACACGACCAACATGCGGTTAATGCCATTTTCGATGTTTTACAAAATATATTAGACATGGAAAGATTCTCCACAGCCACATCGGCCTTTTTCATTTGGATTTTTAAAAACAAAACCGGATTGCAATTTATCTTCGATATAATCCATTTCAGTTCCAATAATAAAAAGAATTGCCTTTGGATCCACGAAAATTTTTAACCCCTCTTTTTCCACAACTTCGTCAAGCGGGTGCTGATCATCCGTAAATTCAAGCGTATAAGCATTACCCGAACACCCCTTCGTTTTTACGCCAATACGCACGCCAAGTGATGGCTTGCCGCGTGTTCCAAGCAAATGTTTTAAACGATCAAGTGCACGCTCTGACACTGTAACAATAGGGGGGCGTTCTCTCATGCTTGACGCTCTTTTCCTTTCTTACTCTGATAATCAGAGATCGCCGCTTTAATGGCATCTTCTGCTAAAACAGAACAATGAATCTTAACAGGAGGGAGTGCCAAATGATTCGCAATATCCATATTTTTAATGGCTGACGCTTCTTCAAGCGTTTTTCCTTTAATCCATTCTGTGACGAGCGAACTCGAGGATATCGCTGAGCCACACCCAAATGTTTTAAATTTTGCGTCCTCAATAACACCTTCATCATTCACTTTAATTTGCAACTTCATCACATCTCCACAAGAAGGTGCGCCAACCAAGCCCGTTCCCACTTGAGGATCATTTTTATCCAGGCTTCCAACATTACGTGGATTTTCAAAGTGATCAATTACATCCTTACTATACGCCATCGGTCTATCCTCTTCTTTAATGTCCAGCCCAACTAATGGACTTTAAATCAATACCTTCTTTTGCCATTTCCCAAAGGGGGCTCATCTCTCTTAATTTTAGAACAGCATCAATAATCTGATCAACCGCTTGATCCACCTCCGCTTCCGTGGTAAATCGCCCAAATCCAAGACGAAGGGAGGTATGTGCTAATTCTTCTTCCACACCAAGTGCTCTTAAAACGTAGGAAGGTTCAAGAGATTCAGAAGTACAAGCAGAACCTGATGATACAGCCAAATTTTTAATCGCCATCATTAAACCCTCACCCTCCACGTAGGCAAAACTTAAATTCAAGTTTCCAGGAATCCGCTGTTCTAAATCTCCATTAACATAAACATCCGTTAACGCTGCCATGATTTTTTCATAAACGCGTGCACGAAGACCAAGAAGTCGCTTGGATTCGCCGTGCATCTCTTTTTGTGCGATAGCACAAGCTTCCCCGAGCCCTACACAAAGGGGAGTTGGAAGTGTGCCAGAGCGCATACCACGTTCTTGTCCCCCACCATTAATGATAGGACTCACACGCACACGTGGCTTGCGTCGCACATAAAGTGCGCCAATGCCCTTAGGACCATAAATCTTATGTCCAGAAATACTAAGCAAGTCGATATTCATTGCCTCAACATCAATCTCAATTTTGCCCACCGCTTGCGCCGCATCTGTATGAAAGAAAACACCATGCGCGCGGCATATTTTTCCAATTTCCTTCATGGGCTGGATCACCCCAATCTCATTATTAACCGCCATAATAGAAACTAACAAAGTATTAGGACGAATAGCCTTCTGTAGGACGTCTAAGTCCACAATACCATTGGATTGAACCGGTAAATAGGTCACATCAAACCCATCTTGTTCCATATGTCGACACGTATCCAACACGCACTTATGTTCTGTTACAAGCGTGATGATATGATTTCTTTTATCTTTATAAAATCCACCAACCCCTTTAAGAGCCAAGTTATTGGATTCCGTTGCGCCACTGGTGAAAATAATTTCCTTTGGATCAGCACCAATCAAGTCAGCTACTTGACTTCGTGCTATTTCAACCGCCTCTTCAGCCGCCCATCCATAAGGATGGTTACGGGCATGCGGGTTGCCAAACACTTCCGTAAAATAGGGCAACATCTTTTCAACCACACGCGGATCACACGGTGTAGTTGACTGATAATCCAAGTAAATCAATTGCTCTTGATCACACTTTAAAGCCATCTTTTGCATTACTTTTATTTCTCCTCAAAAGATTTTAACGCGTGCGCGCGTTGTTTAATTCTATTCCAAGCCTTAACAAATTCATCAATATCTGTTTGCTGAATTGAAGGCGTTAAACTGACGCGAATAGCGGTTTCTGCCACATCGTCTAAAACACCCATTGCCTTTAACACGCGTGACGGTTTTAAGGTCCCTGAAGAACATGCTGAGCCTGCGCTCACTGCAAATCCTTCAAGGTCAAACCCCATCACTTGCACTTCATTTTTAACGCCCGGCATAATAAAGGCGGATGTATTCGAAAGACGCCTTGCATCACGGCCAAAAATAAGCAACGCCGGCTCGCTATCAAGAAGCTTAGATTCAAGATACTCTCTCAACAATGCCACATGTCCCCAGTCTTCTTTCATCACACAGTCAAGTGCAGCTGCAAAACCAGCAGCGAGCACATGATTTTGAGTGCCGGCACGACGCCCTCGCTCTTGGCCAGCTCCTCGAATGAGTGCCGGTATCGGCAGTCCTTCTCTCACAACAAGGGCACCAATACCAATAGGCCCTCCAATCTTATGGGCAGAGATCACAAGGGTATCCGCCTTAAGCGCCTTAAAATCCAAAGGTATGCGCCCCAAGGCTTGCACTGCATCACAATGAAACCAGGCACCATACGTTTGACACAAATCCGCAATCTCTTGGATGGGCTGGATCACACCCGTTTCATTATTAGCGGCCATAACACACACCGCAACGTGTTGATCGGGTGATTTTTCTTGAAGATTACGCGTCAATGAGTCAAGACAAAGTCGACCTAAAGAATCAACTGATAACGTCTTAGCATCATCACATACATTGTAGACAGAAGCATGCTCAACAGCACTCACCCACACATCCGCGCCTAAGCTTTTATATCCTTGAAGCGCCATAGTATTTGCTTCGCTTGCACCACTTGTAAAAATAACCTCTTCTTGACGAGACGAAATGGTCGTTGCAATCTGACGGCGTGCATCTTCAAGGATTTTTCGCGCTTCTCGCCCAAAACAGTGGACAGAAGACGCACTACCCACACGGCTGCTTGCCTCTATCATACTATGGAGTGCCTTTTCATAAAGCGGAGCATTTGCATTATAATCCAGATAAATCCGCTTCATGGGCATGCCCTTTTCGCTTCCTCATCAAAAATAGTATTATCCTTTGCAACTGTATGCGGAATGCTTATTTTTTTCTCACATATATCCAAAAGGGATATGGAGGATAAGTAATTCTGAATTTGATGTTCAAGGCTGGCCCAAAGATCATGGGTAAGACATCGAGACGACATCCCCTGACGACAACTAGAAAGAGCACCGGGAGCGCAAGCCGTTGTCTTCATTGATTCCTGCACAGCATCAACAATAGAGGCAACACTAATGTTTTCTGCAGCCAATGCAAGCACATACCCACCCTTTTGACCACGAACACTTTCAACAAGACCTGCCTTCTTTAACCTTGAAAAAAGTTGTTCTAAAAATTGGAGTGGTAAATTTTGTCGAAGTGCGATATCTGAAAGCGAGACAGGACGATCGCCACAAACTCGGGCAAGATCAACCATAGCAGTCACAGCATAGCGTCCTTTAGCACTTAATTTCATTGAAAAATCTACCAAGATCTTTATTGATAATTTAGGATACCTTACATTAAGTTGACTAAATTAGTCAACTTTAAAAAACCTTGACTTTTAAGATGAAATTGGTATTAATCCCCCAGGTTGAAAGTACTAAGGGGACATCATGCCAGAAGTAATCATTAATGGCTCTGAAGGGCGCATCGAAGGCTACTACTACCACGGCAAAAATCCAAATGCTCCGATTGCAATCGTTTTACATCCCCACCCAGAACACGGCGGAACGATGAACAACAAGGTGACTTACGCCCTTTATCGTTCCTTTGTCTCACGCGGCTTTAACACCATGCGCTTCAATTTCCGCGGCGTCGGCAAATCTGAAGGTAAATTCAGCCATGGAGAGGGAGAGCTGAGCGACGCAGCATCTGTTCTTGATTGGATGCAAACCTATAATCCTAATGCAAAGTACTGTTGGGTTGGTGGTTTTTCTTTTGGTGCCTGGGTTGGCATGCAACTTCTTATGCGCAGGCCAGAGCTTGATGGCTTTATCTCCATTAGCCCACCTGCCAATATGTACGATTTTAGCTTTTTAGCACCCTGCCCTGTCTCGGGTCTTATTGTTCAAGGGGATAGAGATACGATCGTCTCGAAGGAATCCGTGCAAGAACTTGCAAAAAAGCTTTCTATGCAAAAGAATATCGTGGTTGAAGATCGGATTATCTCTGATGCAGACCATTTCTTTACCAACAAGCTTGACCTCTTGGTCAATGCCGTTGATAGCTATCTTGATAAAGCACTTGGACTACAGCCACAAAAAATCGAAGAAAAGGCTTAAACCTACACATGGGCCTACTCATCGCTATCACAAAAATGGTATCAGGATCGAGAAAGAAGCAATTAATTGCTTCTTTTAAGGCATCTTAAGTTATTGCTCTTATTCTTTAAAGGGCTCTGGACTAAAGTGTTCAGGGTACTTATCTTTTTTATCTTTCCATTCATCAGCTTCTGGAAGAGGTTCTTTTTGGCGTGTAATATTGGGCCAGAGTCGCGCATATTCCCGATTCAATTCAACCCATTGCTCAAGCCCACCTTGCGTATCAGGCACAATCGCATCAATAGGACATTCAGGCTCACACACGCCGCAATCAATGCAAGCCTCGGGATCAATGACGAGCATATTCTCCCCTTCATAAAAACAATCAACGGGACACACTTCCACGCAGTCTGTGTATTTGCACTTAATGCAGGCCTCAGTTACAACATAGGTCATTGCACTACCTCGTCATTAATAGCGCACAAGCGCTGATCCCCAAACAAGACCACCGCCAATTGCTTCATGCAAAATAATATCACCGCGTTGCACGCGACCATCTTCAACCGCCTCACAAAACGCAAGAGGAATCGATGCGGCGGATGTATTAGCATGCTTATGCACCGTGAGCACAATCTTTTCTTCAGGCATACCAAGGCGCCTAGCAACTGCCTCAATAATCCGGCTATTGGCCTGATGCGGGATAAACCAATTCACATCGTCAACGGTTAAATTATTACGTGCCAATATGGATTGCGCAGCATCAGACAATTTTTCAACAGCATGTCTAAAAACCTCGCGACCTTCCATAAAAATATGTCCGACTTTTCCTGTGGAGGAAGGCCCCCCATCCGTATGCAAAAGATCAACATAGCGACCATCCGAATAAACAGCCGTATCCAAAATGCCTTGATCCTTTAATGTTCCACCTGATTCTTCCGCGCGCAAAACCCAAGCCCCGGCACCATCACCAAAAAGCACACATGTGCGGCGATCTTGCATATTAATAAGCCTGGATGGCGTTTCAGCGCCAATGATGAGAATATTTTTGGCGGCTCCCGTTTTAATATATTTATCAGCAACAGAGGTCGCTAAAATGAACCCAGCGCACACAGCAGACACGTCAAAGGCAAAACCACGTGTCATTCCAAGCTTCTGCTGCACGCGCGTTGCCGTTGCAGGAAAAGTCTTATCGGGTGTTGCCGTACCAACAATAATAATGTCGATATCATTGGGTTCTAGGCCAGCACGCGCAATCGCATCTCTTGCTGCATGTGTTGCAAGGTCTGATGTGACTTCAGAATCAGCTGCAAAGTGACGTTGATGAATACCGGTGCGCTCAACAATCCAATCATGAGATGTGTCAACCATTGTGCTTAGTTCATCATTCGTAATCACACGTTCAGGTAAATAACTTCCATGGCCTGCAATAATCGAACGGATTATGGAATTAGACACTTTATCTCTCCTTAATTTAAAGGGATGAATCAACCGTTGTTTTCGTTGTGGTGGAATCTACCATAGATGATGGTGTTAAAGATAGGCTCTTCAGTTCTTTTGAAATTTTCTCATTCACTTCGTTACGAATCAATCGGATTGCCACTTGCAAAGCGTTTGCAAATCCCTCTTCGTTCGTTGAGCCATGACTCTTTACAGCAATCCCTTTCAATCCCAAGAAAGGCGCCCCATTATAGCCGTGCGGATTTAATTTTTTGTTGGTGGCACGTAGCGCCTTTGCAGCAAGAAGCGCACCGATTTTAGCAATGATGGATTTTTTTATTTCCGAACGAATCACATCTAACATCAACCGCGCGATACCTTCCATCGCCTTGAGCGCAATATTACCTGTAAATCCATCGGTAACAATGACATCTACTGTACCTTTTGTGATATCATCACCTTCCACGTATCCTAAGAAATTATTGGATAAGGGATGTTCCTTCAAGAATTGGTAAGCGAGCTTAATCCGATCGTGCCCCTTCAATTCCTCAACACCAACATTTAGGAGGCCAAACGAGGGGTTTTCCACGCCCAAAACACACCTTGAAAAAAGGATGCCCATCAACGAAAATTGAACAAGATTCTCAGGTGTTGCCTCAACATTTGCGCCCAAATCAAGCGCCACACTATATCCAGTATGTGTTGGCATTAAGGCCGCAATGGCAGGCCTGCTAATACCGTCGAGCGTCTTTAGAATCATTTTTGATAACGCCATGTACGCGCCCGTATTACCCGATGAAACGACACCCTGAGCTTGTTTCGTTGCAACGGCATTAATGGCAAGCCGCATACTAGAGTTTCTTAAATTTCGAAGAGCATGACTAACGGTAGTATCAGATGAAACAACTTCATCTGTATGAACGAGTTCGCAAACAGTCTTTAGGAGTGGATCAGCATCAAGGTAAGGCTGCACCTGCTTTTGGTCACCAAAAACAAGAAACCTAACGCCTTTATCTTGTTTTGCAACAATCCGAATGCCATCCATCACACATTGAGGCGCGTTATCCCCACCCATGGCATCAACTGCAAGGCATAAAGACACTGTAGGTTCCTGCAATAAAGCAATAGCGCTCTAAATTAGAGCGCATCACCTTGAGTGAGAACAGCTCGACCTTGGTAATGGCCACACTTTCCACAGATGTGATGTGGAAGCTTGCGCTCACCGCAGTTTGAACATTCTGATGAACGTTGTGCTGTGATATGATGATGAGAACGTCTCATATTACGTCGAGATTTGGACGTTTTCTTCTTGGGTACTGCCATGTTTCAACCTCTACTATAAAATCCTTGAATGCATGATTAACTAAAAATTCGACAAACAGCAAGAAAAATGGATAAAGATTTTCATTTTTTCTAACGCAACGTTATCCAAAAAATGTGTTTGATGATAGAAAGGCGCTTTCATAATCCCTCTTAGACCCTAAGGTATCTAGATTTTAAGGGCTTTTTGCCCTCCCCTATCCTTATCATCTAAACTGCAAATTGTTCACGAATAATACGCTCCTCTAATGCATGATCGCCATCATACAAAAGACGATAGGACCGCGTTGTGGATTGAGCCACATCCATTGCGACAATATGCTTAAATTCAGAAGAGCCTGCAACAGCGGAAACAGGCCTCTTGTTTGCATCCAAAACTTCCACCCTCAATCGACTCGTACTAGGCAACAGTGCGCCACGCCATTGCCTGGGCCTAAATGCGCTAATAGGCGTTAATGCCAGTAAATTTGCTTCAAGCGGAATGATGGGTCCATGCGCCGAAAGATTGTATGCTGTGCTTCCGGCAGGCGTTGCTAAAATGATGCCATCACAGGTCAATTCAGGCAAACGCTCCACATCATCGATAAAGATTTTGAGCTTTGCCGCTTGATATGTCTCTCGATAGATATAAACTTCGTTAATTGTATACGATTCAAATTGAGTGCCATCAGCCAGGTATGCTCGCATATGAAGCGGAAACAGTGTAACAGAGCGCGCATTTTTAATCTTCTCTTCAAGCGCATCCTCAATCGCAGCATTCATTAAAAACCCAACACTACCACAATTGATTCCATAAACTGGCTTATCATTATGCTCGTTATGATGCAGCACTTTGAGTAAAAAACCATCTCCGCCTAACACAACAACAACATCCGCATCTGAAACAGGATGCGCCGCATAGTGTTTTAAGATCTTCTTTAAGGTTCGATCTGCTTCAGGAGTTGCATCCCCTAGAAATGCTATTTTAAGGGGTCTTTGTTCTTGTTCTATCATGCAAACATCCCTTATAAGACGCCACTAAATTCTTCATCATTAAGTCATACGTATCAGGCCCCAATGGAATGCCTATCCCCATATAATCCAAAATGCCAATGGATATTGTATACTGATCAGATACGCGATGTAAAAGATCTTGATTAAATTGCGGCTCCGCAAAAAGACAGACGGCCCCTTTATCGTGAATCTTATCTTCCAACATTTTTATACGCTTTAGACTGGGAGGTGCATCTATCTCCATCACAAAAGATCCAAGCCCCTTCAACCCATATGCTTTTTCAAAATATTGATAACCATCATGAAAAACAATATATGGAACACCTTGAAATGATTCAATTGAAGCCGCTAACTCTTGCTTTAGCTGTTGTATCTGCTTGACGGCTTCTAGGTAATTTTGTTCATACTGTTCAAGGTGGCCTGGGTCTTTGTCCTGGAGAATATTTTTAACATACATCAAGATTGCTAAAGCATTATCTGGATCCAGCCAAATATGAGGATCGATAGATGTGCGTCCCACAACATGACCATCATCGTGATCATGCTCATGTTGGTGATGTGTATGGTGATGCGTAGGGCCCTCATGATCATGCGCGTGGTCATGTGCTTCAAAATCAGCATCCGCTCGAAGAGGCAAAAGGCGCAAGCCTGATGCCTCGATCACAGCAAAGGAAGATTTTTTACGCGCGCCCAACAACTGAGACAATCCCACTTCTAACCCCGGTCCAACCCAGATCAGAAGATCTGCCTCGACGACTTTCTCCATTTCATGCGGCGTTGGATGAAATACATGAGGCGAGACATAGGCGTCTAATAGCACTTCTGGCTCAGCGACTCCTCGCATAACCTTTGCAACAAGACCATAGAGCGGTGGAATACTGACCAATACACGCGGTCCTTCCGCACAAAGCGTCGATGACCAAACGCATTGGAAAAGAAATAAGAAACCCACAACGCTCAATTTATGCCGCAGTGCAAAAAAAACTTTTTTCACTGTGCGGCCTCCAAGGCCAAAAGAGCGTGTTTCTTCTTACCTGATGAAAGCTTAATGATATCGCCCTCTTGAATATCTTCTGATGCTACAATCCTCATTTCATCTTCAATGACGACATCATTAAGACGCGCCCCTCGCCCATGAATGAGACGGCGAGCCTCGGAGGAACTTTGAGCAAGCCCAGTCATTTTAAGCGCATCCAAAATGGAAATACCTTTTTCTAGTTGGCCTTTTGTAACTTGAATCACTGGAAGAGACGCTTTTAACTCTTCCACACTCAATGACGCTGTATTTTTGGAGAATAATTGTGCAGCTGTTCTCTCCGCCTCAGCAACAGCCTCATCTCCATGGCAAAGACGTGTCACTTCATTGGCAAGAACAACTTTAGCCGCATTAAGCGCCTCTCCCTCAACACGACAAAGCGCCTCAATGTCATCAAGAGGCAATTCTGTATAAAGCTTTAAAAAGCGCTCCCCATCAGCATCACTCGTATTACGCCACAATTGCCAAAATTCAAAAGATGAGAGATGCTCTTCACTGAGCCATACCGCACCTTTCAAAGATTTGCCCATCTTCTTGCCGTCGGCTGTGGTAATGAGTGGGGTTGTAAGCCCATACCCCTCATTAGATTGAATGCGCTTTACGAGGTCTACGCCGTTTACGATATTACCCCATTGATCCGATCCACCCATTTGAAGGACACAACCATAACGCCTATTGAGCTCTAGAAAATCATAGGCCTGCAAAATCATATAGTTAAATTCAAGAAAACTGAGTGGCTGCTCACGATCTAAGCGCAAACGAACGCTATCGAACGTCAGCATACGATTGACAGAAAAATAACGCCCATAATCTCGTAAAAACTCAAGATAATTTAGATCAAGTAACCAATCCGCATTATTGACGAGAATCGCACCGGTGGGGCTATCATCAAAACGGATATATTTCTTTAAGTTTTTAAGGACGCCTTCTATGTTTCTGTCAATCTGATCGATACTTAAAAGAGACCGAACCTCATCACGACCAGAAGGGTCACCAGCGCGAGCTGTCGCCCCGCCCACTAAAACGATGGGTTTATGCCCCGTGTTTTGCAATAACCGAAGCAACATGATTTGAACGAGATTCCCAACATGCAAACTCGTTGCTGTTGGATCAAATCCAAGATATGCCACAATAGAACCAGATCCCATAAGCGTATCAAGAGCCTCAAGATCGGTTCCTTGGTGAATAAACCCACGTGCCTTGCACTGGGTAATAAATTCTGATTTATAGCGCTGCATTCACCCATCCTTACAATAATTGCCCTATATTCTCTCGAAGGGTGAACGCTGTCCAGAAAAAAGTCAAAAATCCTAGGATCGTTGACTCATACTCACAAGCTTTGCTCGGTCAAATTCACCAAGACTATGCATTTTCATAAGGTTTTTCACGCGATTGATATACAATAACCCAAGCTCTGAATAATGATGCAATGTGTCAGCCAATTGGAAACTGCAAATAGGTTTTTTCTGATCTCTAAGCTCGGCACGCTTAAGCCGCATTCTTTTATACGCATAGTGGGTATTGAGATTGAGGATATAATCTTCAATAGACTTTTGAAGAGATTCATAAAATTTCACACGATCTCGAATCGTATATCCAAAAGGTGAATTTTTTTCGAGCGCTGCAAAAGAAACACCCCAACCCGTTTCAAGAATAGCTTGACCTAAGGCTAAAGATGGGGGGATAAAATCCACACGACGAACGAGCTCATCCATAGAGAGATCTTTGAGTTTGTAACGTTGGATGAGATCAGCCAACCACTCCTGATCCTCAGATGAAAGCTTATGCCCTTGGAGCATGGATTCGCGAATACCAATAAGACGCTTACGTGCCTCAACAATTTTCTCATTTTCAGCCAAAATCATAGGCAACAACACTTGAACAAAGAGTTGTTTTTTGTCTTCAATATTATGAATCTTTTTAAGGTCTTTTGGTAATGAGGTCACATAAACACGCGGGACTTGATTAAGGTTAGCGCCCTCTCGAAACAGATCAAACTCAAGAGATGCATAAAGCGCACGTAATTGCCCCACATCCTTCACATCAACAGATAGCTCTTTTTCAGAATTTTGTTTCTCTTCAAATTCCGAAACAAACACAGAAGGCATCTCACTCCCCCGTGAGTCCGCCGAATGTGATAAAAAATTAAAAGACTTAGATGTTAACACTAATCCAAAAAGCGTTAAAATCATTAAGACGATTGAAGTGATCGTCGCTAAAAGTCCTATATTTTTAGCAATACTAAAACGTGTATTCGCTACCATAAATCCTCGCATTAACTTAAAACTATAAATTGAGCTTTCTATTGTACAGAACGCACTTCTATGACTTCAGGCACATAATGCTTCAGCATATTTTCGATACCTGACTTGAGAGTAACCATTGAGCTTGGACAGCCCGAGCATGCCCCATGCATCTTCAAAAAAACAATACCGTCTTCAAAACGGTCAAAAACAATATCACCCCCATCTTGGGCAACAGCAGGGCGAACTTTTTGGTCAAGAATTTCAATAATCTCTGCAACAATCGCTTCATTTTCGCCGTAATCTTTTACGGGAGCAGCAGAAACCACAGCTTCATGAATCTCAACCTTATCGTGCATCAAAAAATATTCCATGATAGTCCCTAAAATGGTTGGTTTCAAAAGCAACCAATCAATGGCAGCTTTTTTAGTCACGGCAATAAAATCAGCACCAAAAAAAACACTCTCCACACCTGGGACGGCAAATAACCGCTCAGCCAGCAACACACCACGAGCGGCGGCAGGCGTCTCAACATTCAATGTTCCAGATTCCATGACAACACGACCAGGTAAAAACTTCATTGTCACAGGGTTAGGCGTTTCTTCCGTTTGAATAAACATGTTCTCTCCTTTCAAGATCCCTCGTCATTCACACATGGTTGGTTTAAGGAAAAATATCGCATATGTCAACATTTATTGAAAAGCCAGACCAATAAAAGATATGCAGTTTGATTAATTCAGAAAATATCAGTAACAAACAAAATAATAAATATTAAACAAACCAGAATAAAAACAAAAAAAGCAAAAAAAATATATAGACAAATAAAAACTAAGTAATTTTGTTTTTCATTTTTTACATTTGAAGCCTAAAAGTCGACTCTTTTTCCTTCACCAATACTATCTATACGCGTTACGTCATAGTCACTCTTTAGTTTAAACACAGCAAAAAACAATCCAAAAAAATGAAAACCTAGATTGTCATGAAAAATTAAGAGGCTAGAAATGAATATCTGAATGCAAAAAAGCACGCCACAAAGGCGTGCTTTTTAATGAAGAATGCCGGCTTAGTGAGGGTGAGATTCAAGTATATCCATCACAGGCTTATTGCCACGTGCTTTTGCTAGATCATAAGCTGTTTTCTGTTGAGCATTTTTAGCGTCCGTTTTTACGCCAAGCTCAACAAGCTTTTGAACAGCATTGTTATGCCCCGTTGTTGTTGCCAAGTGTAGAGCTGTCATGCCTAGCTTATTCGGCTCATCTAAGTTTGCTCCAGCATCTTTTAGAATTTGAAGACGTTGCACATTCCCTTCTGCAGCTGCCTCATGAACCAGCGCTAATCCTGAATGCGCATCAAGAGCGTTAACGTTTCCGCCTTCTTGGATAAGTTTTTCTAAATCGGCCTTGCCTTTTTTGAGAGCACTACGCATTTCTGTAAAGGGAACTTCTCTTTTTGGCGCAGTCGCTTCTTGGGGAGTTGCTTCTTGAGCTTGCGGATGCGCTGCCTCAGGTGCGTGAGCTGTAGGCTCTTCAGCCGCATGAGCAGGCGTACCATGCGCTGCCTCAGCTTCATGCTCTGATCCAGTTTCATGCTCTGGTCCAGCTGCATGGGCAGTTTCTACCTCTGGCTTTTCAGCAGCTACTGCTGTTTCAGCACCCTTTGCAAACAAGACATTGCTTGCAGACAAAAACCCAAGCCCCAACACAGCCAATAAAGCTGTTCTTAATTTTAAATGCATCATTTTAAGTTCCTTTTCGTTAAATATCCAAGCCGATCTTAACGATATTTTCTTAATAAAATATGAAAACTCTAGAGAAACAGATTATTCTATACAATTATTAAGCGTTCACCCTTCTAAGTAGCGCTTAAAGGAAAAGATATGTTCTGCATTAAGGTACGGTAGTTTTGGCTGAAACGCATAAAAATATCTGTGATTCCCTTCTAATAGAGACAATGGCTGAAGATAATCTTTCCAGCGATCCTCATTATAGGGGGGATGATTTTTGAAGGGATAAAAGCAGACGGCTTGTGTTCGCTCATAAACATGCCTTGCCAAAACACTATCACGATCCTGCTCTGGGATCATATCTTCTTGAGTTTCTAACATTTCTTCATTGAAAA
>JBQCDM010000133.1:0-4390 GCA_051961235.1 Nucleicultricaceae bacterium (SeqCode) | reverse complement strand
CACCCCCTAAATTTTTCATCACAGATTTACAAAAAGCAAGACCAATGCCAGTACCATACTTAGTTCGGCTATAAAACTTATCAAAAATATGGGGGAGAATGTCAGGTGCAATGCCGGTTCCAGTGTCTTTAAAAGATAAGGTGTTGATACCATCTACGGTATATGTCCTAATGATTATCTCCCCCTTATTAGCTGCTTTTACATAGTAAATGCTATTCTTAAGAAGGTTAAAAAAGATGTGCTTGATCAAAAGAGAATTCCCTTTGAATGCAAAATCTGTATCACACTGAAGCGTTACCATTGCGCGATCATCGCCGCCAAAGGAATATTCTATCAATGCGCTTTCTACACATTTTTTGATAAAACAGTTCTCAATCACTGCATCCTTAAAGTCCTCTCTTAAGTTCATCAGCATAATATCAATGAAAGAGAAGGCTTGGCGTGTGATTTTTTCTATATCCTCTGAAGTTTTGCTCACGTGCATTAGCTGCTTATCACTAAATACTTCATTCCTTTGATCGATAGAAAGTTTTTGATGATCTCTAATTAGAGAGGGGAGGATTTTCTTTAAGTAATAACCGATCCCCGAAAGAGAGAAAAGTGGGGTGCGCATCTCGTGCGCAATTGCGCCTGCCTGCATCTGAAGAGTTCGTTGCTTTTCTTTTTGGATAACTTCTTTTCGACGCGTAAAAACAGCTGCAATAATAATGATCCATAAAGCATTAATGATCTCAGATGAACTCATAGGAGATGCCGTAAAATTAAAATTCAGAAATAACTTCTGAATCAATATAGCTCCTGAAGCTCCTAAAATAATTGAAGTGATAAATTGTCGCCAGCTCGTTATTAAAACAAGCCATAAAAGAGCAACTGCGACTTTAGTTGGCCAAGGTTGTGCTCCATTATACTCAATAAACATAAGGACTGCAAAGAAAGGTAGTGCGTAAGAAATGGTTAGAAACCAATAGATTTTTAACAAAGGAGATCGGTTGTTTGAAACTTGATAAACAAAACAAAAAGGAAGGCAAAGTAATACAATACTAACACGTATAATTACTTCCAAAGTGTCTGGTTCCCACTCAGGGCTTCCTAGTAAATAAATAAGAGGATGATGGATTAAATTAAAAAGGCCAAAAATAAATATTGTATTGGAAGATGGCTCGATATTTTTAAATGACGAAACCAAATTCTCATGTAATTTTTCAAATATTCCATATACAGTCATTGTTAACAATCAGTCATTATAACAAGTACATTATAACTCCTGAAAAGTTAACAGGATGTTTAAATATACTTGTTATAAATCTGGAGATTGGCTCAACCTGCTTTGGTTAGTTCTCCAATACGTGTCATCAATGCATTAATAATATCCCAGGTGTCTTTTAGAATGGCAGAGAGCCTTTTGTATTCATGCGTTGAAAGGTTCTCTAATAAATCCAACCCCATTTTTTCGTGATGACAGTCGTGTTCTTCATGAATCTTGTAATATTCTGACTCACGGTTTGGATCAAAGGCAGGAATCGCATACGTATGGATAATAACAGCGGCTGACTCAATGCAGAGGTTAGAAATAATCAACTGTTCAGCAGGCGTGGATGATAACATTTTATGCGGAAACCAAGCACAAAGCGCCTGTATAATGGGATCCTTTTTGAGATTTAACGAATTTCTTTCCTTTTGAAGAATCTTGTCATGTCCATATTCTTCATCAAAATGTTGAGTAAAGACTTCTTGAAAGCGCACGTCTTCACATAGAGCAGAACGCAAGAAAATCATCCGCTGAAACTGACTAGACCACTCTTGGTAATACTCAAAGAAGATATCGCGATGTGTTGTGGTTGATAAATCTCCATTTCTCATCAATTGAAAAAGGGAATTATCGTGAAAAGTAGATTTTTCTTTTTCATGTAGACTTAAAAAAGATGCGAGTGAATAAGAATCAGATTGAGGAATTACGTCTCGTTTTTCAGCAAGATTTAGCATATTGTACTCTCTTTAATTTCTGTAAATTCTTTTAAGAGGTAACAAAAAACATTCTCAATTGTCAAATATTACTTGAATGAGAAAAATTAATACCCATATAAAATCGATTGATTTTTTAATGAGACCTTCTGGGATGCTCGAGCTTAAGAGTGACTTATAAGAATGTTATGAGCTTTTTCAGTCAGCGTTTTGAGAAATGATAGAATAAAAATTTTTCTCTCACGATTTTGACTTTACCTTCATACGCCCAACCTTCTTTCCAAATACTTCCGTTGCAGCACGCAGGGGTTCATCAGCTAAATGGGCATAGCGTTGCGTTGTGGAAGCTTGAGTGTGGCCCTAGAAGCTTTCCAACAATACTTAGACTGAGGCCGCTTGAGACAAGATGCGTAAGTGTGACGCAGGTCATGTATGCGCACATCTGCTAATCCTGCTTTCGTGCGAATTGTGTGCCATGATTTTTTTATAGTATTAATAGAGTTTCCTTCTATCTTTCCTGGAAAGAGGAGGGGGACTTTTTGAGAATTTTTTCATGTTGATTAAGAGTTGTAAAGCTTCGGAAGATAGTGGAACGTAATCAAAGGCTAAGAATAAGTGGTAGCATCCCTACCCAAGATATGCTCAGTTGGGCTGCACGGTTTAGAGTCCATCAAGAAGATCCTCAATGGTATCAACATGTTATTAAAGAGAATTGTTGGGAAAGGCTCGATTTTAAAAGATGGGAAAACCGTAATCACTGGGAAGACCTTACTGTATTAAAAATTATTGATACGACTTATTTAACTCTTCCTCAAGTTGCTTATCATTTAGAAAAATGGATAAATTCCATTAAGGTTACAAATTAAATTTATTGGCCCCCTCTATAATAACTAAAGAATGAGTATTTGCTCTATCAAACCCTAACGATGCCGCATAATGCTTCCCTAGAAAATGAGCTTGGGCATGCAAATTATGAATGTTGGAAGTAATGCTTCATTGTGAGCGCATTATAAGGTGCATAGCAGGCATATGTATTATTAAAATACATCCAAACTTCATCCACTATATTTTCTAATATAGCGTTCTTCCATAACTTGAGATTGTTTGCAGAATATTTTGCACTATAATCTGGGGATCCATGGAAACGTATATAGCATTTTTTGTTGTTAATACATAATGTTTCAGGGACATGCATGCCGCTTACTGTGCAAAATGTTGCGTTTTTCTGTTCAAGCTCTTGCATTACATCATTCCTCCACCAACTGGGATGACGAAATTCGATTACATTTTTATAGTTAGAATTTAAACAATTCAAAATGTTATACAGGAAATTTTCGTGATAAGTTAATGAGGGTGGGCATTGAAAAAGTATGCATCCAAGTTTTTCTTGAAGTATATCTGCCAAAGAATAAAAAACTTCTATCTCTTGCACGCAATTTTTAAATTTTTTTTGATGTGTTATGAAACGAGGGGCTTTTAAAGAATATATGAAGCCAGTTGGAGCAATATCTTTCCAACGGTGCACAGTCTTAATGCTTGGTGAATGATAAAATGTGCTGTTGATTTCAACAGTATCAAAATGAGCTGAATAAAAACTGAAATACTCTGAGGATGTTAATTTCTCTGGATAAAAATTCTTTTTCCATTCATTATAAAGCCAACCAGAGCATCCAATTTTAATCATAAGTAATGATGGATAATCTTAATGACTTACTTTCCTGCATTAAGGGTTTTTTCAATCCAATTGTAATGATTGCGCTCATCTTCAAGGCCTCTTTTTAATATATCCTTTAATGCGCTTGTAAGGCCAGCATGATTGCACATACGTTCATATGCTGTATTTGTGTCTTCTTCATTGCTCTTCATGGCTTTAAGGATTGCATTGTCATTTACAAGCCCAGCTATGATTACTTTTCCTTGTGCTAATAAGCCTTTAAAATCAGATTCATGGGGTACTTCCTCATGATTGCTTCTGAGATATTCTCCGAGTTCCTTAATATGACGTTCATGATCTGTCTTAAATTCACTCATAGCTCTTTTGTAGTTTTCATTTTCTAAACGATTTATTGCAGCCTCATAAGCTTGTATAGCGTCATAGTCTAATTCTATTAAAGATTGAACAGCTTCAATAATATTATCTTGTTGACCAACTAATGTAACCATTCTTCTCTCCTTTATGTTTCATATAATTAAAAAATAGCATTCGTTCTTCGGTCTCAACAGTTGAAAGAAAAAGGTTTTATAAATTTTTATAGCGAGGCTTCAGTTAGTTAATACAAAGAAAATAATAGTCTTTTAATATCCTAAAATCTTATTATTACAATAATTTAGAAAAACAAATGCCCGCTTCTTTTTAAGAGGCGGGCAAATAAATTAAAAAGCTTATTATTTATCTGGTGATTTTGAAGAGGTTCTTGATGTAGAAGAC
>JBQCDM010000132.1:0-6001 GCA_051961235.1 Nucleicultricaceae bacterium (SeqCode) | reverse complement strand
CTTTTTTATGGGAGCCTTTATGTTTCTGTTATCCCTTTCGACGAGCAAATTTGTCTGTACATGCTTTTGGAGGTTTTGAAGAAAGATGTCAGCATTTTTAGCGCCTAATACTTTAATTTCAAGAGGTGCATCCAAATGAGCAGAAGTTTCGGGTTCTTCATCTGAATCACTTTGTGAAGGCTTTGTTTTGTTTTTTGAATCACTTCTTTCTGTAAAGAGGTACTCTTTCATCGTTTCATATTCTTCTTCATCGACGCCAAGAAATGAAAAAATGCACTCAACAAGATGTTCTTTTTTAGGGATGGTACGCTCTAATGCTTCTACTTTTTCCCACTCAGATAGTAATTCTAGATATTTTGTTCTTTGAATCTGATAGGCTTTATTTTGAGTGTCGATTTTATTTAAGGTAGATCGTAGCACTTCACCCCAATCCTCATCTTCTTCTCCCTCTCCTCCTAGAGAGGCCTCAGAGTTGTCTAAAGGCACTTCATTGGTCTTGTGTTGAGCAAATTCTGCATCAACGTTCTCTCCAAGGTCTTTTAGAATTGTGAGAAGACCCAAACAGGTCATCTGTTTTATTGTTGCAAAAGCATTTCTTGTATGTGTTAGAACGAAGCTTGATACTTCGGATGGGGGCAAGATTTGTGAGGTGGAGGCGGAAAGGGGCGGTGCATGCTTACGGACTTTTACTTTTGATGTTAAGGCGTTTTCAATCGATACAATGGTTGCTTCCTCTACAGAAAAACGACCAATATGAAAAAAAGGTGCGGCTGTGTGCGAGGTCTCTACGGTTAATTCTTTAAACCTCTTATAGCTTGTCCAACATATACCTTTCAACGTTTCCTTATTCGCTATTTTGGATGCAGTTTCTTTCACAAATTGAGTTGAAAATTTTCCAAGAAGCTCAATAGCTGGTTCGGGCTCGGATATCAGCTTAACTTGTCCCAGTTTTTTAATTTCAAAGCAGGAGCTTAGGAAGGTTCTAATTTTTGCGTGCGATGCTTTGTTGCCTGATGCATTGAAAAGTTTTGGTGATTCCTCATCACTCAAGGAGGCAAGAATGCATGAGTTCGCCCCCACCAAAATAAATGCCAATAGGGGTAGAATATAAATCTTTAAAAACATAAAAGCCTCCAGTTTCAAATAGATCCCACAATATTTTTGGTATACATTCATTGAATAAGAGTCAAGAATATTATGCTGCTTGCCTAATGGCTGAATTGCCTATCAAAGATAGAATCAGAAATCGTAAAATCAAAGTTTAAAAGATAGTGGAAATAAAGGAATATTTTTTAATGCCTTATGGTGGGGTTATTTTTTTTGGATAATGGGCCTTGATGCGTTGTGGGGTTGGAGCGACGTTGTTGCATACAGATTATCAATGGTGACTGGGAATGAAACGCGTTGCGTGAGTTCATTCAGCATGACATCACCCTCAATATAAAGGATAGCTGAATCTTTTTTAATGTTCACAAATTGAATTTTGATGATCACGTTTTTAAGTCGTGGCTCAAAATGTTCTATGGTGAGGGTTAACTGCTTTATCATTTTGAATTGCCCGGATTTGCTTGAGGGATCAAAATGAGAAAAATCCCCAAGGCCAAAGTATTGGGGAAGGAAAAAGTCAGAGTAACCGAGCTTTTTATTATCGTCTTTTGGTAAGAGGATAGCTGCTTGTCTTGTGTTAAGGACGGACTGCAACTCTTTAGAGATGGATTCAATCATTTGATCAAAAGATTGAATTTCTTCCACATAAAGACCTCCTTCAGGTGCCACATCACTATTGTGAAGGCGATCAAAAAGCGGAGGCAAAGCCCCCGCTTTTTTGTGTGCATTTTTTCTTGAATGAAATGTATGCAAAGATCGTCTTCTTTCTTATTGGTTTTGACCTGTTTCAGTATTGAATGTGGACGAAACGTTGCCCAAAAGCAATCCCTCATTGTCACGAGGCATTTGCGTTACTTCAACAGTGCGTGTTCTAAATCCAATCACCACAAGATCGGAGTCTTGAGGATGGGTTTGGACAACTTCGAACAGGTTGTCTGAGTAAACATATTGGTACGCTGTTTGGTATACACCCTTAACGTTATCGAGCACTTGGATGGTGATTTGTTCAATAATATCACCATTGATCAGTTTCATACGATAGATCGGGAATTGCTCGTCGCGTCGAATGATGAGCTCTACCATGTCGATTGTTACCATTGAGGATGTGCGAAGTCTTCCTGCAATGTTTGGTGTAGTTTCTTTAAAGAGCCCACCATCGTAAAAGTCGACCAAGGTTACATAGTTGACGAGATCTGCTCTGTCCCAGCCCTCACCGATATGAGACTTTGTGAGGTCGTCGATTTTGACGACCGCACGCGGTGTGGATTGACCGGTTCCAAAGTGTTCGCTACGGTTGACAATGTCGCGTCCTTCTCGAAGCGTCCTAAGGTTTCTAATATCTGTTCCCATTTTTATCTCCCATTAAATTCTTCTATGTTATCGAGCAGCAGGCTTAGGCAAATTCGCAACAAGCCTAATGGACGCTGTTAGTTCTTCAAGTTGGAAGTGTGGTCGCAAGAATATCGTTGCTTTGTAACTTCCTGGCTTGCCTGGGACGTCAAACACATCAACACGTGCTTCTCTTAGAGGGAATTTCGCTTTTGTTGTTTGACCTGCCTCGTCAGTCAAGAGAACATAGCGGCAGATCCAGTTGTGGAGGTAATTCTGCACCTCTTTTGCTGACATAAAGCTACCAATTTTGTCACGCATCATCGCTTTAATGTAGTGGGCAAAGCGTGAAGCGCACAAGAGGTAAGACAAGCGTGCGGAAAGCTCTGCATTGTTATTGGCGTCATCAGTATCATAAAGCTTAGGCTTTTGAGCTGTTTGTGAGCCAAAGAACGCTGCATAATCCCTATTCTTACAATGGCAAAGCGCGATGAAACCAAGATCACTCAGTTCTTTTTCGCGTCTGTCAGTAATCGCGATTTCCGTTGGACATTTTAATGCCACGTCACCATCTGTTGTTTTGAAGGTATAGTAAGGCAAGCCTTCAACAAGACCACCGCCTTCAACGCCGCGAATTGCAGCAGGCCAAGCATAATTGGTGACAGCGCTTAAAATTCGAACGCCCATCGCCCATGCTGAGTTACCCCAACAGAATTTTGAATTGTCATTACCATCCACATCTTCGATGAAGTTTAGTCCCTCAAAAGTGATGCCGTTTGGGCCATAGGGCATACGCATGAGGATGTGTGGTAGTGTCAGTGCAACATAACGTGAGTCTTCAGTCTCTCTAAAGGACTGCCATTTACCGAGGTCAGTGCTTTCAAAAATGACTGAAAGGTCGCGAGGATTGCCAAGTTCTGAAAAGCTCTTCAAGGTGAAGCATGCTGGGCTTGCTGCCGTAATAAATGGCGTATGAGCAGCTGCTGCAACTTGTGAGAGTTTTGTGAGCAAGGATACATCTTCATTGCTTGGGCCAAATTCTAAATCACCCAACAAGAACGAGTAGGGAGATCCACCAAAAGTACCATATTCTTCTTCGTATACTTTTTTGAAGAATTGGCTTTGGTCAAACTCAACAGCGCGTTCAAGATCGCGAGCTAGTTCATCACGTGTCACGTTCATAAGACGAACTTGAACTTTTGATGTGACATCGATCCCAGCAACCAACATGAAAAGACCTCTCCAAGATGCTTCCAATTTTTGGAAGTCAGGTTGGTGAAGAATCTTATTCAACAAGCTTGAAATAACTTGATCAATCTTTTGAATTTCCACGTTAATGAAACCAAGAGAATCTTTAATGTCAGATCCTTTGCCAACACGGGAGAGGAATTCATCCAACATTGATTTTGCATAGTCTTCATTATTAGCATTTAAAACCATACCGCTTTGCTTGATGATTTCATCTGTGGAGCTTGCTTTGCCGTCGTTTGCAAGAACGCCATCCAAAATGTTACCGAGCGTTTCGCTTACTTCAAGCTTTGCAATAAGATCTTTTAGTCTCACACGTTTAGCATAGGCATCCTTTAGAACAGGCACTTGTGTGAGAACATTGATTGGATCGAAATCATTCATGGATGTGAATGTAAGATCAACACTGATGTTCCCTTTGCCTGTTGCGTCTGTGATGGCAAAAGCAACGCGTGGTTGCAACGCTTTCATAATGTCGCCAAGATTATCATTGGTGACTTGAACAAATTTTCTGTCCTTGAGTGGCACTCGCGGTGCCACTGAGGCGCCAGATAAATCGGAGACCACACCAAGTACATATGGTAGCTCGACAATCTCTTGAGCATCCCCAATTTCTACGTCGTACGTAATTTGTACGCGGGGTGGTCTTACATGATCTAGTCTGTGTTGAATGCTGTCACTCATTTAGAGTCCCCTTCTGTTATTTTAATTGAACCGAATTATCTATTACCATTTAAATGGATTTTTATTAAAAAGAGGTAAACAAGCGATTTTTTTTGATGTGATTATGTTAAGATGTTGAAAATAAAAAGATTTATTATTGAAAAGATAAAATTTTACTGGGTTGTTAAACTCAATAATCTACATCATGATAAAGATAAATCAGATTTTTTTAAACAGGGAAGTTCATGAAAAAAACAATATTACCCATTTTTGGAATGATTTTTATGGCGTCAAATCTGCAGGCAAATATGTGCATGAATGTGACGGCAGAGCCTCGTTTTTTTTAAGAAGTAGCGTCGCCTTTGGTGGATAAGGATACAGATACAGATAACAGATACAGATACAGATAAAATTGATACTCTTAAAGCAACCGTTGATTTAGAGTATGATGAAAACCATGTTTCGAAAAATTTTGAACTCAGTGTTTCATCTCAAGGTCATACATCTAAAGCTTGCAATGCCAAGCAAGTGGGGTCTGTCACTAATATTCGTGCAACACTAAATGTCGTTCGTGCAGATGGTAAGGAAGAGGGGATCCAATGTAAGTTAGACTCAGATCTCACTATGCAAGATCGGGAATATGCTCTTGGGACATATAAAAATCCGCAACTTTCATTTGAGTTGAAAAAAGTTCTTCAAAATCGATCATCTTCTACACGCCAATCCTTAATGGTTGAGTCGTGCACCTATAAAATCACGGAAAGTGTTAAGCCCAAACAAGGAAAGGCTTCACAAATATTAAAAAAATTAAGCAACAGTCGTTCCAAAAATTAAATCTTTAAGGTAGTGCCTATTATAGAATGTACAATATGTACTTAAATAATAGGCTTTAGACCCTCAGCTTTCTTTTTGATAAAGTCACAAAAAACGCGGATGCGTTCAATGCCAGCGCGTTGTTTGAGGTAGACCAGATAAACATCGATCTTAGGCCCTTCGATTTGCGGTAGTACGCGCACGAGCCCTGTGTCTTTTAAAAGGATAGACTCACGTGAAAAGCTGATAATGCCAATATCGTGCATGGCGGCATTTAAAAGTGCACGCATGGAGTTGATCGAAAGGTAAGCATCACGTGCTTCACCAGGAGGTGTTCCAATTTTAAGCAACCATTCCCGATCATCTACTGCAAAACCACGCGATACGCCAAAGCTAATCAGGCGATGAAAGGAGAGGTCTTCAGGTTTTTTTGGCGTGCCGAATTTCTCTAAGTACCCCTTGCTTGCATAAAGACAGCGGTGCCAACTCATGAGAAATTCTTTTTCAATAAGAGGAGAGTCGGGGAAATGGCTGGTGATGGCAACGTCAATGTCTTCATCAATTAAGTCAC
Organism: Nucleicultricaceae bacterium (SeqCode); assembly: GCA_051961235.1. GTDB lineage: Bacteria > Pseudomonadota > Alphaproteobacteria > Caedimonadales > Nucleicultricaceae > JBQCDM01. The sequence goes on along the minus strand of JBQCDM010000132.1, from coordinate 270 downwards.
CAATGTGTTCTTTAGCCATGACGCCCATACGAATGTCTGGATAGGCTTCAATAAATTCTGGCAAATGATAATTAAGCCACGTATCGATAAAACCAAAATTGGAGGCAATGCGTAGCTCGCCATGCAGTGTGCCATCCATAGAGGAGACCATGTGGCCTAAGGATTCCAGTTTTATAAAGGCGCGTTCGAGGGTTGGAAAAATTGCTTTTCCATAAGGGGTGAGTGTAACACCTCTTAAGTGGCGATTTAAAAGCTGAACACCTAAGTCCT
>JBQCDM010000131.1:0-3190 GCA_051961235.1 Nucleicultricaceae bacterium (SeqCode) | reverse complement strand
CAGATTCTTTGCTTATTCTTTCTGATTCAGCTTTTTCTCTAAGAAGTTCTTGCTTCTCTTGCTCTGCTTTATCAAGCTCTTCGACTTTTTCATCGAGCTCTTTTCCAAGTTGTGCATATTGACGGCCTGATTCTAAAAGAGATGCTTCCAATTCACTTTCATGCTGTTGAGCTTTCTCAAATTTTTGGGCTAGTGATTCTATCTGCCTCTTTGCCTCCTCCAGCTTACGAAGGTCTTCGAGCCCTTGGAGCCGACTTTTTTCAAGCGTCGTGTCACATTTCTCTTTGAGGTCTTCAAATGCGCTTTGAATATTTGCATTTTCTTCTTTAAGCTTGAGCATTTGCTCATCTTTTTGACGCAATTGCCTCAAAAGCTCTGCCGTTTCTTCCTCTGCGGCTTGAAGTTTTATTTCAAGATCATGAGCCGCAGATTGTGTTTCTTTGAGTTTTCGAGTTAGCTCTGCTTTAATTTCCTCAAATTCTTCATTAACAAATAGATTTAAGACGCGAGCTTGTTCTAAGCCTTGTTCCTCTATGGTTTGAAATGCAAGTTGAATTTCCTTCTGTTTTTCAGTAAGCCTTGCGCGCACGCGTTGGGTTGTGGAAACATCTGGAATATCTCTTAACGCTATCTTAATGAGACCCAATTGAACTTGTAGAGATTGTTTGTAATCTTCAACGCTTTTTGCATCATTATCATTTTTTTCTGCCTGGACTTCTTCTAGTTCATGCGCCGCTGAATTAGCAGCACTTTCTAAGGCTCTAATAGATTTTTCCAAACCTTGAATTTTAAGTTTTGAGGCATAAATCTCACGTCCTAGCTTATCTACAGCATCTTCTTTTGAATCATAGAGACCTTGTAGTCGGCTTAATTCTCTTTCAAGTTTAGTGTTGTCTTCAAATACTGCATCTCTTTCTATCCGAGAGTCTATAGATTTTATAGCAGCTGTCTGAAATACATGTGTAGCATCTACCAAGTAATCATAGAGAGATTGAGCTTTCTCTTCAGCTTCACCAGCAAAACTACTAGTTATGGCCTTTGACATCGTTTTATAAAATGGACGATAGCTTGTTCCTTCAACTTTTACAAAGAGTGCATCATGTAGCGGGTTATTTACTGAAGACCAATTCTTAGCAAAGCTAGAAAGGATTGTTGCTTTTTTGCCTTCTTCAACAAATTGGGTTTTTTGCAGTGTTTTAACCAATTCCGTTGCATCGGCTTTTTCATAGATGTCATAGATTCGATTGACAAGCTTATCCGCAAAACACTGAATTAAGGCATGAAATGCAGGTTTAAAGGCCTCAGTATCCCTAATTTTGGAGGGATAAGGCGATCCGCTTGATGAAGTAAAAATGACAAGACTATCATCCTTTTCAAAGTTATCGCTATCAAATCGTTCAAAGAAACTGTGCAAAGTTCGACCATTAGCCCCGTTCGCGCTAATTTTCAAATCCGTATTGGCGTGCCCCATATTGACAGAATATATTCTCTGCCAGTCGCTTCCATCATCACCGCCAAGGCTGAGTCTTGCTGTTGCGTTTGCAGCGCCGGAGAATGCAACAGTCGCTAGAAAGAGCGCTGAAACAGATGTTAATAATTTTTTCTTAAAAGTATGCATGTGTATGCCCCCACAATAAATATTTCGAATATCTTTCATATGGGGGTGGTTTTTTTGAATTCAAGAGGGGTGAAAAAATCTAAAATTCTGTGTTGGTAAGGTGAAGCATCTGAATCATGGCAAGCGCTGCAAGGGCTGCTGTTTCAGTGCGCAAAACCTGAGCAGACAACGTCATAAAACGCACGAAAGGGTATCCTTCCATGAGTGCAAATTCAGCATCCGAAAAGCCACCCTCAGGTCCAATCATGATATGGGAGGAGGGGGCTCTATGCGCGCGCCATACGTCGATGAGTGATGCACGGTCTCTTTGTTCGCGTCCCACGTAGATATTGTGATCCTTGGGGAAAGCGGCAAGGGCGTCCTTTAGGGAGACTGTAGGATGAAATGCTGGAATTTCAATGCGTTCCGATTGCTCCGCTGCTTCAATAGCAATGGCTTGCAGTTTTGAAAGGCTTGGAAGCGGTTGATGGGTGCGTTCAGTTATGATGGGATGGAAAGCGGTTGCGCCAAGCTCAGTCGCTTTTTCAATAAGCCAGCTGAGGCGGTGTTTTTTTATAGCGGGAAAATAAAAATGAAGAGGAGGGAGTGGACTTGGTGCTGCATCTTTTGTATGAACCATTATGTGTGCTTGTTTTTTTGTTATCTGAAGATGCGCACTCCAGTTGCCATCCGTCTCATTAAAAACCTGTAGGCCCTCGCCGTCCTTCATGCGGAGCACAGTGATAAGATAATGGGATTGATCTGCTGAGAGTGTTATCGTAGCACCCAATGAGAGGGGGGATGAGACGTATAATCGTGTGTATTTTTTAGCCATCCGGTTTTTAACTCTCCAAGCTTAACAAGAATATCAATTGATGTTACTAATAACATAGTCAAGATTTAAATGGATATTGATGCACGTGCACACAAAAAACAAGACAGATATTCGCGAGTCCTCTCTTATTTTTAGAGTATTACCTCGATTTTTAAAACCTTATGCTCGTCTTGCGCGGTGGGATCGACCGATTGGCGTTGCGTTGCTTTGTTTGCCATGCCTATGGGGATTAGCGTTGGCCGATGATGACATGCATGTGCGGGAGATGCTTTTATTTATTATTGGCTCGTTTCTTATGAGAGGGGCTGGATGCACTTACAATGATATGGTCGATCGCAAAATTGATCGCCAAGTTGCACGCACCTCAACGCGCCCCCTTGCGCGCGGCGATTTAACGCTTCTCCAAGCAATCATTTTTTTAAGCGTGCAGCTGCTGCTATCGGTCTTTGTTCTTTATCAGTTAACACCTGGAAGTGTGGCGCTTGGATACATTGTTATCTTTTTGGTGATTTTATATCCTTGGGCAAAACGTTTTACCTATTGGCCGCAACTTATTTTAGGCATGACCTTTAACTGGGGAGTTTTGGTTGCGTGGGCGTCTGTGAATAACCGTCTCAGTTTTTCTGCTTTTTTAATGTATTTTGCTGGAATTGCGTGGACACTTTCTTATGACACGATTTATGCGCATCAAGATAAGGAAAGCGATGCTCTCATTGGCGTTAAGTCAACAGCCTTGCGTTTTGGTGCTAAAACAAAAC
>JBQCDM010000130.1:0-2881 GCA_051961235.1 Nucleicultricaceae bacterium (SeqCode) | reverse complement strand
ACAAAGAATACAATAAATGCCGGGATGAGGTCTTGTAAATGTTGTCATTGAGTTATGTGAATGTCATACCAATTTTAACAATTTTGATTGTTATTGGCGGTTTTATTGCGACACTATTTATAAAACCAAGTGAATTTAAAAAAAACAAAAACATCTGTATTTATCTCTATTATGGGAAGTGCTGCGGTCATTATTCTTGCTTTTAATGTATATTTAACAACAGTGAACTTAGTTGCTCAAAAACAGGTCAGTAATGCCAATTTTACGAAAGAATCTATTGATAAATTATGGTTATTGCCTAACCAATTATTAGCAGAATCGAAAAATGCGCGCCCTGAATTTTTGGCGAGTTTTTATTATAATAACCAAGCGCTTTATGAGCGAGGAAAAAACCTTGAGACACCCATCACAATAAAGTCTGAACTTGATGAACAATATATAGGTATTCTCTTGATACAATGTTGGGAGGATTATCTGACCCTTCGAATCCTTGACGAAACAGGGGATAATGTGTGGCTTTATAATTTTCTACAATGGGCTCAAAGTCCCTATTTGAAGGCTATTTTTGATCGCCTAAAATATAATTTTGCAAATACTACAATTATGTTTGGGGAATTATTATTCGATTATGCGAAGAAAATACCGATTCCAACAACAGATCCTGAGTATTATAATCACAAAGTAAAAGAACTACTCCAAGATCCACATCTTCATAAAATTTATGCCTTGAGGCAAGCTCAGTCATAGATAGATTAGGCCAAAAGAGATGATTTTTGTGCGATGATTGTTGGAAACATTTCATTGAACCCCTTGTTTTGAAGAAGAAAAAGGCCTTCTTTAAATGCCCAGCGTTGATGTAACAAATGGAGCGCTTCTTCTTTTGGAATACTTAAATCTTCCTGGATCTTTAGTGTTGCCTCAAAAAGAAGAATGCCAAAATCATTAAGATTTTTCTTATAGCTAATGATGTTTGAGAGATGCTCATTCTGTAGTCTTTTAATCGTTAGTTAAGATTTAAGTATTAATTATGAAGTAGCGCGCCTTTGTGTAAGACGTCAGTTTAAAGACCTATCCATAATATCCACATCCACACCACACAGGAGATTGATATGTCACGTTTGCCTTTTGATTATGCCCCTTCAGAGAAAACGAAAAATATCTTGGACAACGTTCAACGATCAACGGGCGCTGTGATTAATATTTTTAAACTCTTAGGAAATGCCCCTCACGCATTAGAGGCATATATGGCGTTTTCTGGAACGCTTGCAGCAGGAGCCTTGTCTGCTGCTGAACGTGAACACATAGCCCTTACCGTGGCTGGATTTAACCAGTGTGACTATTGTGGGTCTGCACATGCTTTTTTAGGAAAGAAAGCAGGCATTGATTCTGATGAGATCCAACGTAACTTCAACGGAAAAAGTAGTGATGCGTCTATCCAACAGTTGTTGGACTTCTGTCACAAGATGCTGACACACCGTGGCCGGGTGAGTGATGACGATATCCATCAGCTTAGAGCATCCGGGTATAATGATGAAAAAATTGTTGAAATTGTAGCAGCAATAGCGCTCAATATTTTTACCAATTATTTTAATAATGTTGCAGAAACACCCATCGATTTTCCAAAGGTCAATCTGGGGGCATAACATTCTTTTGTTCGTGGTGTAGTATTGTGTGTCCTATAGCGGCGCTTGTGAGAAGCCTGGAAAAAGGAAGAGAGGGACTATGACCTTTGACTATAAAAAGCAAAAGGATGATTTTTGGAAAAAACACCTCAACAATGAAACGCTCCAGGTTTGTCGACTCCATGGCACTGAACGTGCGCATACAGGGAAGTATGATAAGTTTTATGAAGAGGGAACCTATTACTGTGCCTGTTGTGGTGGAGATTATGCCCTCTATGCGTCTCATACAAAATTTGATTCTGGTTCAGGTTGGCCCAGCTTTTATGCTCCTATTAACGGCGCTGTTCTTGAAAGGCCCGATCCGCAGGATTTGCATTACAAAACAAGTGGAAGGGAGCGCATAGAGGTCATTTGTTCGCGTTGCCATTCACATTTGGGTCATGTTTTTGAGGATGGTCCTCCTCCCACAGGTAAGCGTTATTGCATGAATTCTGCTGCACTCACGTTTACGCCAAAAGGTGCACAGCTTAAGAGAACATACGAAATAGATGAGAATGATTAAAATCTAGCGTACGCGCATCAATTGATCCCACTCGGTGACGTAGGCGGGGGAAAGGCGACAGCGTGATGTGCTTGTCGTTGTTGACATTGTACGTGTAACACCGAAACGAAGGGAGCGCGATCCCATGCGTTGGTTGAGCTTATCGATCATGCACATGGTGCCCTGATGGCGTGGATTATGCCCTTCAAATAGCCCATATTGTAGATGGTTTTCCTTGTGAAGATCGACTAAGCACACGCCTACCTTTTTATAACCAATGCCAGGTTTAAAGATCTGATCAAGATTATGGAGCGCTGCCTTTACCAACGTTGGGGTATAAGAAGAAGCAAACGGTAGAGGGGTTAGGTGCTGATTGCGATAGTAGGTGTCTGTCATAAAACGGTTGCTGCGGACATAGGTTAAAACCCCTTTAGCGGTAAGATTTTGTTGGCGTAGTTTTTCAGCGGCACGTTCAATATAACTTCGAATGAGAATCTCGAGCGTTTCCTTTTTTTGAATGGCCGATGTGTATGATCGTGAGACTGTAATCATCTGTTTGTCTCCTTCCATGTCATCAAGCGTGAAAGCGCGTATACCATTCAGCTCTGCCACGATCTTCTCACCCATCACTGTCATGTGCTGTCTAATCCATTTGGCAGGCGCTTGCTTCAGGTCATAGGCCGATTGAATGCCAAGGCTATGCAGTAATTGCGTGTGT
>JBQCDM010000129.1:0-10144 GCA_051961235.1 Nucleicultricaceae bacterium (SeqCode) | reverse complement strand
CTTTCGTGGATCTTTCTATTGTTCAACGCGATACAAAACATCAAGACGTATTGAAAAGAGACAAGATCGATAAAAAGGCCATGTTTGGATCCACGGCCTTTTTATTGTGTTTGTTGAAAGATTAAGACAAAACGCTATGATGCAGCGCCTGCTTCAATAACTTTCTCCGCATTTTTGATGAGATCAGAAGAGAAGGTAATACCCAACTTCTTAGCCGTTTCCATATTCAAAAACGTTTTTGGTGTGGAGGGAGCAGCCACAGATATATCACCTGCTTTTTCCCCATTCAAAATCCGTGCAATAATTTTGCCGGCCAACACGCCTGTATCATATTGTGTATTACTGACGCCCATCAAAACACCTTGAGGGACAGAATCAGGATCATTGGAGAAGACAGGCTTTGCTTTTGATGACGCAACCTTAATGATGGATGTCATCGATGAAAGCGCCGTGTTGTCCAAGGAAATTAAGAAGGCATCCACTTTGTCCACAAGCTGCTGTGCTGCTTGCGCCACATCACTCGTATTAATGGCGGTTTGCGCAATAATCTCAAAACCTGCTTGATCTGCTGCCTTTTGATAGAGTTCTACCATCTTGGTTGAATTAATCTCACCCGGATTATAGATCATACCGATTTTTTTAATATCGCCCTTAACTGATTTGATCGCTTTTAACGTTGCATCAATGGGCGGATAATCGGTTGCACCTGTGATCATGCCGCCTGGCTTATCAAGAGATTTAACGATGTTCGCATTAACAGGATCTGTGACCGAGGCGAACACAATGGGGATGCCTGAATTTTGCGCAGCTCCCATGACTGTCTGTGTCGAGGGTGTTGTAATGGGCACTAAAACATCCGGCTTAAGACTTACAAACTTTTGAGCAATTTGCATGGCAATGGACATATTACCCTGCGGATTTTCATAAATAATTTTAAGATTTTTGCCATCCTCAAACCCGGCGTCTTTAAGACCATCTATCACGCCCATGCGCGTTTGATCTGCCGACGGATGGGTCACAATTTGCGTGATTGCAATCGTTTTCATCTCATTTTGAGCAGGAGCATCAGCAATAAGAGGATTCAACCACGATAAACTAACAAGAAAGGAAAGTAGAAATTTGGAAGATGTGCGAATAAGGGAAACAAAAAATGATGTAGAATATATGTGGTTAGGTGTTAAGCGTGTGCGATCTGAGTAGGTTTGATAATGTGTGTACATGGTTGTTTCAATTCTCGTTTAAAGGTTTTATTTAAAAATGCATAATATCCGTTAGCACTCAGTCGCAGTCGAAGTCGCAGCAAATTCAGCATGATACTCTCCTTAAAATTTCACCAGCAATGACAATCATCGCCTCTTTATTATATGAGGCGATGATAGGCCTCTTTGTCAAGACTTAGTCCAAACAAGTAAGCAAAAAAATTTTTGCATGACATTTTTGGCAAGACATAATGTTATCTTATAGCAAAGAGATTCACTGCTTTTCATCCTTCATGGACTTTAATACGCCTTGATTCACGACATAATCAGCTTTTGATAACACCGAAGTCGGTATTGAAATAGACAGGCGCGCTGCAACATCCAGATTAACATAGAGCTTGTTCTCTGATGGCGCACTGATTGGAATTTGCTGAGGTTTTTCACCATTCAAAATCCGTACCACCATTTGCCCAGCCAGCGCCCCCACGTCCGCGTAACCATTACCAATAGATGCTAGAACACCTTGTTTTACAAGGTCAGGATCGGTTGAAAAAACAGGCGTTTTTTGTGCACCAGTCAGCTTTAAAACGGCCTGCAGTGCCGAGACAACCACATTGTCTAGCGTCACATACACCGCATCCACTTGGTCCAAAAGTTGGCTTAAGGCCGATGAAACTTCGCTCGATTTTGAGGCGCCATTTGCAATCACTTGAATGTTTTTGGTCGCCATAAAAGCACGCAATTGCTCTAAAATTTTCACCGAATTAATTTCACCTGGATTATAGACAACACCAATCGACTTCAGCTGAGGTAAGATCTCGAGCATCATCTCAAACTGTTTTTGGGTCGGTTGTGCGTCTGTTGCACCCGTTACAAGGGGGCTTGGTTCATCAAGCGTTTTAACCAACTTCGCCCCAACAGGGTCGCTGACGGCTGCAAAAACAAGCGGGATGGATGCTTCTTTAAGGGATGGCACCAACGCTTGCGCTGATGGTGTTGAGATGCCAAGCACCACATCTGGACCCAGGCTTGCAAATTTTTTGGCAATTTGCACCGCTGTTGTGACGCTACCTTGAGCCGTTTCATAAAGAATCGTTAAATTTTTACCTTCTTCAAACCCAGCATCTTTAAGGGATTGAATAAAACTTTGACGCACCACATCAAGGGATGGATGTTCAACAATTTGCGTGATCGCAACAGTTTTTGATGAAGGTGTCGTTGCTTCGGCAACCATGGGGCGCGTGCAACCAAAAATAATAATCAGGGCTAGGGCTAGAAAAGTAAAAAGAGGGGTAAATAGTCGTAATGAATGTGTGTTATTGGCTGATTTTTGGTGTTTGGCAGAGATCATGATGTAAAACTTTCTTATCGTGCATTAAATCGGTTAAAGTGGTGTTTTGATCCTGATCGCCATAATATCGATTTTGATTGAAACGCAGCATGTCAAAGCTCCTTTAAGGTTTAGATATCTTTCAAAAACATAGGACTGAAATTATCGACCCTTGTCAACAATTTATCATATGAGCCCTTAATTTTCTATATACACATTGATATTTATGCAGGGTTGCGGTATTAAACAAGCTTATGAACACATTTTTTCTCTATAGTGTTACCGTTTTAATCTGGGGCACAACCTGGTATGCAATCAAGCTTCAAATTGGTGAAGCGTCCCCTGAGCTTTCTATTTTTTGCAGAGCCACCCTCGCTGCCTTTTTTCTTCTCTCCTGGTGCGCCATTAAAGGGTATAGTCTTCGATTTTCTCTAAAAGACCATCTGTTTTTAGCCGCATTGGGCCTTACGATGTTTTCCATACATCATATTTGCATTTATCATGCCACCCATTATATCGTCTCTGGGGTGGTGGCGGTTGTGTTCTCGGGCGTGAGCTTTTTGAGTATCCTTCATAACTTTATTTTCTATGGTGTACGTCCACGCTGGAACCTCGTTTTGGGTGCTTGCATTGGTATCATGGGTGTCTTTTCATTCTTTTCACGCGACATCCTCAATCTCACACTTGAAGATAGCGCACTAAAAGGCCTTTTTCTTGCAATTCTTGGATGCCTCATTTTTTCACTGGGCAGCGTGGTGAGCAAACGCAACCATCAAGAGGGTCTTCCCATCGTACCCTCTCTTGCACTAGGCATGCTCTATGGCGCTCTTGCCCTTACGCTTTATATGCTGGTATATCAAATACCTTTTTATATCCCAACAACCCTCACTTTTTGGAGCTCGCTCCTATATCTTGTCATTCCAGGATCCATCATTGGATTCTTTTGTTATTTAAAACTGATTCGTTCCATTGGCCCTGAACGTGCTGGGTTTGCAACGGTGTTGTTTCCTGTTGTGGCCCTTGGTGTTTCTTATCTGCTTGAGCACTATATCTTTTCACCGTTTGACCTGATAGGCCTTGCCTTTGTGCTCTTTGGGAATCTTTTGGTTTTAAAACGCGTTCCTTCAAAGACTTAAAGCAACGCCAATCTTGCGTTCCATGAATTTCTTTTAAAACACCGGCAACTTTTAAGTGTTAAAAGGCGTTTTTCTTGCTTTTTTTTGTATTCACCATTTTTTAACTAAAAACCCGTTGCTAAAAAATTTAAATAGCGATAATATCCGGCCGTTGTTGGTTGAATCCAACTAACAAATAAACATATTTATGGAGACTAATCGTGAAGAATATCGCATACGCACTCGTTGCTCTTATCGCTGTTGCATCAACTGTTCCAGCTATCGCTAATGAAGCTGCTGATCAAAAGCCAGCTGATCAAAGCCAAGAAGCTACTGTTGAAAACAAGACACAAGCTAATGAAGCTGCTACTCCAGCTGACGCGCCAGCTACTGATGCTGCTGCTCCTGCTCCAGCTGACGAGAAGAAAGCTGCTGAGTAAATCAGCCTGAACAAACTTAGTTTGTTAAAAGAGCAAACGGGCAAAACCATAAGGGTTGCCCGTTTTTCTTTGCCTTATTTTTTAGGATTGAGCCAGGATATTCATACCAAGCTTGATCGTGCGTCTTTATTTTTGGATGTGCGCGCGGATCATCCATAAATCTTTTTCATGTTCGCGAAGACGTTCTGTAAAAAAGTCTTCTGTGCCAACATCCCCTACTTCACCTGCATGCTGGATCGCTTGTTTTAAGAAATCACAAATACTCGCATAATCACGCGCCAAAATCTCAAGCATTTCATCTGCTTTGTAAGAAGATTGAACTGCTTCAGAGAGGGTTGTTAGCTCTAAAAATTCTTTAAAACTACCAGGGGCTGGATAACCTAGTGTGCGAAGTCGTTCAGCGATATCATCAACCGCTTCTGATAAAGATTCATAAATTTTTTCAAAAAACGCATGTAGAGAAAAAAAGTGGCGATCTTCCACATTCCAATGAAATTTTTGCGCTTTTACATAAACCACATAAGTATTGGCAAGAAGAACCCGCAAATCCTCGTGCACGTTTCCCATATTATTTGATATTCTCATCGTTGATTCCTCCCACAAAACATTATACACCATTAAACACTTTGGAACATAACATTTCGTTAATCAAATGCCGTGACATCGGCAAGGAGCGGACCCGCCTTGAAAAAACATCCCTCAAAGACAGAAGAAATCGTCGAAATCGATCAATTGGGACACCGCGGTGACGGGCTTGTTAGATCAGCAGATGAAATAGTTGCCGTTCCCTACACCTTAGCGGGCGAACGTGTCCAGATAGAGCGCACCGCCGGCACAGGAGAGGCGAAATTGCTGCAAATTTTAAACGCAAGTCCGGGCCGCGAATCCCCACCATGCCCCCATTTCACACACTGCGGCGGTTGTCATCTTCAGCATTTAAGCTCCTCTCTTTATCGCACCTTTAAGCGCGATCTCGTCATCAGCGCACTGCATGGTCAAGGCCTTGACGCGCTTAGCGTGCTTGATCCTGTCGTTTTCCAATCCCACACCAGGCGCCGGGCGGTCTTTAAAGTAAGCAAGCGACACAACACCACCCGTATTGGATTTTATCGACGTCTTAGCCATGAGATTATTGACCTTGAGACGTGTCCTCTCGTCGAGCCGATGCTTGAAGATTTGATTGGGGGGCTTCGTCTTTTTTTAAATACGTTTCTCCGCCCTGATACGTCATTGGATGTTTTTGCCACAAAAAGCGATGTGGGACTTGATGTTCTTTTTTCTTTTAAAAATAAACCCGACCTTTCATTAAGTGATCGGGAATGTCTCATCCAATTTGCAGCAGACAATGATCTTGCTCGCCTGAGCGTCACCCATCAGGGCCGTGATGGCAGAAGCTCAGATGTAATCGTGAGTTTTAGGACACCCATCATCCATTTTGATGGCGTCCCTGTTCTTGTTGCGGCACACGGCTTTCTTCAAGCAAGCAAGACTATGGATGATTTTGTGCAAGATTATATCAACACATCGCTTTCCATCCAAGGCAAACGGGTGGCCGACCTCTTTTGTGGCCGAGGCACCCTCTCATTGCCCTTGTCATCCAAAGCCATGGTTGATGCGTTTGAGATGGAAGGGGACGCCTTAGAAGCACTGCAGGCGGCGGCTCATAAAGCGCAACGCCCTATTCGCACCACCCTGCGCAACTTATTCCAAGATCCCTTAAAAACAAAGGAGCTGGAAGGATACGCTTGTGTCAGCATCAATCCACCGCGCGTTGGAGCTGCAAAACAAATGAAAGAGCTGGCCCACTCAACCGTTCCCCATGTTCTTATGATGTCGTGCAATCCTCAAAGCTTTGCAAAAGACGCGCGCATCTTGATTGAGGGGGGATATACGCCCTCCCCCATCATACCAATCGACCAATTTCTGTGGTCCCCGCCTGTGGAAATGATCGCCATCTTTTCTAAGTAGCACCAAAGACCATCTATTCTTCCTATGAGCGCGTGTTAGGCTGCAACACACCTCGATAAAAGCACGAGGATGTGAGATGGTGAGTTGTACATAAGGTTTGAGCGATAGTATTCTCAACCATAAAATCAAATTAAAAAATAAAAAAACACAATAGGGAATACAATGCAACACCGCGGCACTCTTACGAAAACAAATATTATAAAACGTCTGTTCCACACCACCGCCCTTGCTTTGGTGTGGGGTGCCTTCACCCATCAAGCAAGCCAAGCATGTGTTGTCTTGATTCAAGAGCATTCTATTGCAAACACTCCAAACAGCCACCCTTCTGGGATTACAAGTGGGCCGGATAATAACCTTTGGTTTACTGAGGTGACTGGCAACAAGATTGGAAAAATTGATCCCAATACAGGCACAATCACAGAGTATCCTATTCCAACAAATAACAGCCAAACTCATGACATTACGAGTGGGCCGGATGGCAATCTTTGGTTCACGGAAGGTAGCGGAAACAAGATTGGAAAAATTGATCCCAATACAGGAACGATTACAGAATATCCTACCCCGACAACATTGAGTGATCCTCAAGGCATCACACTTGGACCGGATGGCAATCTTTGGTTCACGGAAAATGCAAATGAAGGAATTGGAAAAATTGATCCTAACAACGTCTCACCTAATACCTCTCAAGGCATTACAGAATATCCTACCCCAACAATAATAAGCTATCCTTACGGCATCACATTTGGACCGGATAACAATCTTTGGTTCACGGAAGTTGCAAGAGATAATATTGGAAAAATTGATCCTAACAACGTCTCACCTGGTACCTCTCAAGGTATTACAGAATACCCTATTCCAACAAATAACGGCCAACCCATTAATATTACGAGTGGATCGGATAGTAACCTTTGGTTTACTGAGGGGACTGGAAACAAGATTGGAAAAATTGATCCCAATACAAATACAATCATAGAATATAACATCCCAACAACAAATAGCTACCCTTTTGGGATTACGAGTGGGCCGGATAATAACCTTTGGTTTACTGAGGGGACTGGCAACAAGGTTGGAAAAATTGATCCCAATACAGGAACGATTACAGAATATTCTATCCCGACAACATCGAGTGATCCTTATTATATTACGAATGGACCGGATGGCAATCTTTGGTTCACGGAAAATGCAAGCAACAAAATTGGGAAACTTCAAAGCAGTACTATATTCGATATCAGTGGCATCACCCTACAAGATGGTAGTGCACTTTATTTGGATGGGGGGACGTTGCAAGCCTCCGTCGATACAACCCTCACCTCTGTCAAAATCCCAAAAATCATTCTCTATCCAACAGGAGGAGCAATTACACCTGATATGGGGGTCACCTTAAGCCTCGAAAGCCTGATACAAGATTTCAACGCAACAACGCCAGGGCCTTTAACCTTCAACGGAGATGGCACAACGGTATTAAGCAATGCGAATACCTACGCGGGTGGGTCGGTAATTTCGGCAGGTACGGTGCGTGTGGAAAGCGATACAACCGTTGGCACGGGTAATACTATAATATCCGGTCCACTTGGAACAGGCCTTGCCACCTTATCGGGTGGAACGCTACAAGCGGGCGCCAACCGCATACTGGCAAATACTATCACCGTCTTCACAGATAGCAGCATTGATAATGCTGGCAATCAGTTCACTTTAACGGGTGATATCACTAATGATCCTGGCAGCACACTCACTTTCAATGATTCATTGGCGACTAATGGAATCACATCGGTTCGCACACTTACCAACAATGGTATCATTAGCAACCAAACAAAGCTGACTAACGCGGGCATCATTACTAATAATGATACATTCAATAATAGTGGCACCCTGATCAACAATGGCACCTTTAACGCTGGCTTGCTCAATCTTAATGCAGGAACTAATCTTCAGGGCACTGGCACCCTCAGACTGAATGGGGGCACAGTTGTGGCCAATACGAATGTGATGATGCCATGGGCCGTCACTCTGCCAGACACCACCATAGGTGCAACTCTTACGGCAATGCCAGGCAACATCTTCACCCTTAATGGCGTCATCAGTAATGCTGCAGGCATCACCGTACCTTCCGAACTCGCACTTACAGGTGGTGGTTCCTTCCAAGTCAACGGGGCAAGCACTTTCTCTGGTGGTGCGTCCATTGGAGAGGTGGGCACACCTACCACGGTGATCATGGGACATGCAGATGCGCTTGGCACTGGCAGCATCAGTCTTTTTGGGGGATCGACCTTAAATCCCTTTGCAGGATCCTTAACCTTAACATCCACACGGGCCTTAGGCGGTGTAGGCTTGATGGCGGGTAACGTTGTCAACAATGGTGGCGTTCTCTATCCCGGATATATTCTAGGTAGTTATGGAACTCTTACTTTGGGTGGGAACTACAGTGGCTCAGGCACACTTGAAATTGCTCTCAAACCATCGACCGTCCCTGTGAGTGGAGTGGATTATAACGCCCTTGATTTGGGCAACCATAATTTTGATGCGCACAACACTACCCTTAACCTGGTGCCAGAAGGTGGTGTCTATACCAAGGGCGCTCAATATCAGTTTATCACCACTACAGGAAACGTGAATGGTGCGTTCTTGAACGATCAATCGTTGCCCAACTTTGGTCCTTATAAACCCGTCATCTCCTATAATGCCCCAGCAGGCGGTGGAGCGGCTCTTACCATTGAAATGACGCGTATTTATTTGACCGATGCTTTGGGTGGCAGCGTGGATGCCCAGTCTTATCCCGCTGCACACTACTTTGACCAACAAGATAATTTAAGCTCAGATTCCACGCTGGGTCGTATCATTGGCGCGCTTGATGACTTAGAGGGTAAAGCCTTGGATCGGGCGCTTGATAGCTTTGTGCCTGAAGAGACGGATGATGCAACGTATCTCTTCCTGGAGTCCACTCAAAGTACGCACCGCGTGCACCAAAGCCGCTTAGGCGCACAACGAGCGTTTCGGAGAGGCAGTATCACCACAGGTGCTGGCACCTCAGGCTTTGCATCAACCGTATCCCGTGGACAGAGCTATAACCAGAAGATGCTCGCGTCCCTCACCGCTAAATCTTCTAATAATGTGGACGTGCGAGCACGCAATGCCACACGCTCTAGCCTAAAGTCGGAGATGGATGAAGCCATGCACAACAGTGTGGCTGAAAGTATGGGCAGAGGCGGATATTGGACCCATGCCTTTGGCAGCATGACCCGTCAGAACAACAGCGGCGACGATGTTGGCTTTAAGGCTCAAACCGGTGGTATCTTAGTGGGTGGTGATGTGAAGCTCTCCTCTAACACCTTCTTTGGGGTGAGTGGTGGATACACCAAAACCCTCATGAAGATGAATGAGAATGGGGGTACGCATCATCTGGATTCTTACATGATGAGTCTTTATGGCACCTGGTTTGATGGACCTTTTGCCTTGGATTACTCGCTTACAGGGTCGGTCAATGTGTACAACTTGGTGCGACGTGTGGTGATTCCAGGTAATCCAGACAGTGATGTTGCGAGCATGCATAATGGTTACGAGATCTCACCTTTTGTGGGATTCAGCTATGAGTTCAATGCGGATAATTTGCGTATTACACCCTTCTTGAATAGCAGCTTTACCGCAACAAAAGAACGAGGATATCGTGAGAATGGTGGATTGGTGGATCAGCAAGTGCGATCCCGCAATTCTTACTTCCTTACCACCGAGATTGGTTTAACGTTCTCAGAAGACTTTGCGTTGGAAGACAAGATGTTCACGCCGTCTCTTAAGCTTGGATATAGTTATAAGAAACCTATTCGCACAGGCTCCATTGTTGCAAGCTTTGCAGGAGCCACGGGTACGTACTCTGTTTCGAACACCAACAAGGCGATTCATGAGTTTACCCCAAGTCTAGAGGGCACGATCCGTTGGAAGGACGGCCTTTATCTTGGTGCCTCCTATAGCGCTGAACTCTCCAAAAACTACAAAGTCCATGAACTCACCCTCAAACTCGGCAAACGCTTCTGATAAAGGCGCTCCTGCATCTCACACACCACCAACCTCACAACAGTTGGTGGTGATTGAATTCAATAT
>JBQCDM010000128.1:0-4190 GCA_051961235.1 Nucleicultricaceae bacterium (SeqCode) | reverse complement strand
AATGCTGCAGTGGGGATTGTCGACGACGATCAATCTCCTTTATCAAAACGGTTTGCCGATGCCTTGCTCCCCCCCTATTTTGGCAAGGTCATGCACATCAGCCACCAAGATGTGAGCCAAAGCATGGAGTCAGCGACCTTTACTTTTGTCCTGCAATTCCCAACACATATGGAATCAGATCTGCGCAAAGGAAAAAAAGTGAGCCTACAGCTTTTGATTGATGCCAGTGCCATTGGACAGGCTGGTATTGGAGCTCATTACATTGAAAATATTATTCAACTCGAACTCGGGCGTTACTTTAATAAATATCGCACAACGGCGGCTCCAATCAACCTTGTGATACGTTATGCGTATAACCAAGGGCAGAATCATGAATGGTTTATGGGCATTGCTGCTTTGATTATGAATATCACGATGCTCTCTGTTTTATTATCTGGAGCTGCACTCCTTCGGGAACGTGAAACAGGTACCATTGAACACCTGCTTGTGATGCCAGTAACCCCCTTACAAATCGTACTTTCTAAAGTCATTGCAAATGGATCGATCATACTGCTCATCAGCTTTCTTTCGTTCAAAATTGTGATTGAACATATCATTAGTGCAGAGATTCAAGGCAGTCTTGCTTTTTTCATGGCCGCTTCTGCAGTTTATTTAGTTTTTACGACAGGGCTTGGCATCTTTCTTGGAACGATTACCCATTCCATGCCGCAAATGGGGCTTTTATTTATTCTTGTGGTTTTGCCCATGAATCTTCTCTCTGGGGCCTTTACACCCCTTGAAAGTATGCCTGAAGGGCTGCAAGGGATTATCTCATTTATGCCAGCAACAGCATATGTTAGCATGGCACAAGCCATCTTGTTTAGAAATGCCGGATTAGATGTGGTGTGGTCTGATATGCTTCTTGTTTTCACATCCGGCCTTGCAGCGCTTTCCTTTAGCATCGTCTATTTCCGTAACTTTTTAGAACGCCAAGGATAAAACTGGAATCACACAAAAATCTTAATTCACCGTAAAATTAGTTCTCCCCCTTATTTTCTTGAGCAAGCAGCCATAAAACAGAAATAAATAATCCTTTTGAGAATGGAAGCATTACAAAAGCTACTATGATCGTCAATATAACGGAAACAGTTATTGCTTGCCATTCACTGATCGCATCAATTCTTGAGATATACAGTAAAAATGGCACCATTATATGGCCCGTGAGTAAAATAGTTAACCAAGCAGGACCATCATCAGCCCGGTGTTTTGCAAGTTCCTCAAAACAAACTGAACATTTCTCTTTAAGTGCAATATACTTTACAAACAGCCGACCTTGTCCACATTTTGGACACAGTCCTCGAATACCTCTCCAAACAACTGTTTTCTTTGAAATTGCGCTCATCTTGCTTTCTTTAGGGTCCAAATCATACTCAATCCACTTGTATCTAGAACATCACTTGTTATAGGTGAGTTATCAACATACCTTATCTTATCAATCGTGTGTCAGAAATGATTGTCATTTTATAATGAATGGTCCCATCCTCCTTTAAAAGCATAAAATTAATTATAGAACCAATCCGCACTTATGAACTAAGATATTTTTTTAACGTGATGCTTTCTTGTAAATATTCATTCACCAAAAGTGACGCGACAAGCCCCTTGACATTAAAGTAAACTCACATACTATATTCTTGAATACAATGAGGTAAGGCATGTGGATCAGAACATACTCAAAAATAATTAAAGACGTTAAACAAGAAGATATCTGGCGCATTTGGACAGACATAAACAACTGGCCAACATGGCATGACGATTTGGACTATTGTAAATTAGAAGAGGCGTTTGCTGTTGGTCAACATTTCTTCTTAAAACCAAAGGGCATGAAACCTGTAAAGATTCTCATCACCGAAATTAATGAAGGTTCTTCATTTACTGATTGCACGTCGTTTTTGGGTGCCAAAATGTACGACACCCATGCCATGACCTATACACCTAAAGGCTTAGAGATTACCAATACATTGGTTGTGACGGGTCCTCTTAAATGGTTGTGGATCAAGCTTGTTGCAAAAAATGTTGCAGATAGTATACCTAGAGAAACAGAAGCGCTTATAAAACGTGCAAAGGATTGTCATGCCTAACTTACCCTTTGGTTTTGAACGCCCCGAGGACAGCCCTGGATTCTTGCTATGGCAAATAACAATGGTCTGGCAACGCCAGATTAAGAAGGCACTAGAGCCCTATTCTATCTCCCATGCCCAATTTGTGATTATGGCAACGCTCTTATGGTTTGAAGCCCATCACCATGACACCACCCAAGTTCTCATCTCTCACAAAACAAAACTCGACAAAATGACGGTATCAAAATCGCTCAAAAAACTTGTATCTCTTGGTTATGTGAACCGTATGGAGCATGAAACGGATACCCGTGCTAAAACAGTTTCACTTACCGATAAAGGCAAAAAGATGGTGCACACCCTCGTTCCCATTGTGGAGAAAATAGACAACCTCTTTTTTGGCAGGCTCTCCCCAGCTGAACAAAAAGGCCTCAACCATATCCTTGCTAATCTGATCGAGGAGTAAGACGTAGAATCTTACCTACTCCTCCTTAAATTGCTTTTCTGGATACCTCACGAGTCTTCCTATTTTAATATACTTCGGCCCTTTACCTAATACTCTCCATTTTCGTAAAGTACTAAGGCTTATTTGTAATAGTTCTGAGACCTGCTTTTCTGTTAGATACATCAAACCCTCCGAAACATCTAGAATATCCATCATCTAAGAGAATCCAATGACCTACATTCTTTTTTACCACCTTTCATAATAATCATGCTGAAATCTGGTTTTATTTTTTAAAAGAAAGCACCATTTATTCAGCCGATTTTTATCTGACAAGGAATCCCTTACTTATTTTATTCACGATCCCCCCATGTATAGAATTTCTTTAGTCGATCAACTTTATTGGAATTCGCATTCATGATTGAATATATAGCAACGAACTGGATCATGAATGGTAATAGAACAGCAATTTCCCTATTCACTCTAGGCTTTCTACTACACCATGTTAATAAGGATGACTGGAGAGAAAGAGGATGCTCTAAAGTGCTAATTAAGTTATCAAAACTCACCATGTTAGACTCCGTATTGTAAATGCGCGAATCTCTCCCAAATTCGCATTATGCAAAATACTGACGGCCTCTCTTGGTTATTTTTTTATATTCTTTATATATGATCAACAGTTGCTATATTCAACTATATTTCCTATCAGTCTATTTTATTCCATTCCTTTGGTATAGTTGAAATAGGCCTATTTCTTAACGTTGCATGAGAATACAGTACAGATAGAAGGCTTCGTAGAAAAAGCTTGTTTTTAAGTGAGGATATGAAAAATAAAATAAGGCCTTTAGGAAAATGGCGGAGGTTAGCATGCCTTAAAATAACCGCCTCCAAACGAGATAAGAAATGTGAAATGAAAATTAATTTATATAAAATTATTCAGCATGGTTACGCTTTTTAGAGATATATAAGACAATAGAAAAAAGAACCATAAGAATAATAGATGACTTAATCCGATCTAAAGATAAACCAGCATGTTCGTGTGGCTTAGTCAAAAAGTCGCCGAAGGTTGCGCCAAAAGGGCGCGTAAAGACAAAAGCAACCCAAAAGAGAACGGTTTCGTTAACTTTTGTCATATAATGCAAGAACGCAACAATTCCGATAACACCAGAGGTGACCAAAGCGCCCATCAAGTAACTCAACTGAAGATTGTCAGTCAAGAAGTCACCGAAAGCTGTGCCTAAGCTGTTTGAAAATAAAACAGCAACCCAAAACATAATTTCTGGCCATCTCTGATTGATAGGATAGATATGCAAAGTTTTTTCTTTAGAGTACCAAATTGCTAATGTTGCTAATAAGCCAGAAGTCAGTGCAAGAGATCCCCAAAAATAACCAAGCTGAAAGGTTCTATCCATCATATCAGAAATTTCTGTTCCGACCGTAGTTGTAGCAATGATCGCGCCCCAAAATAAGAAATAGTAGAATCTTTCAGCACGAATTTGACAAAACAGTATTACGAATAAAATGATTCCTGTTAATAAAAAACTGCCGATATATCCCATATTAAAAGTCATGGAGAACATATCGCCCGCAGTTTCCCCTAACGTAGTTGCTAGAATCTTGAGGATCCAAAAATATATAGTAACTTCAGCAATTTT
>JBQCDM010000127.1:0-5651 GCA_051961235.1 Nucleicultricaceae bacterium (SeqCode) | reverse complement strand
GTAATAGTTTTCCAGCGTTAATAACGCAATCAATTATCCTTTTCCAAGATGTGTCTCTTGTTTATGTGATTGGCTTACCAGACTTTTTTGGCATGGCGGTTAAGATAGGTGCCCGGGATGGTGAAATTGTCCAGTCAATCATTTTTGCCTCTCTCGTTTATCTCGTGGTTTGCTTTATTTTGCAGCGGCTTGCCGATCGTTTAAAGAAACTATACCTTCCTAAAGCAGGAGATGGACGGTGATTGAATTAAAAGAAGTAGACAAACATTTTGGTGATTTTAAAGTCCTTAAAAACATCAATCTAACAATTAATAAAAGAGATATTATTGTTATCTGTGGACCATCTGGATCGGGGAAATCAACACTTATCCGCACAATAAACGGACTCGAAGAAATCCAAAGGGGAGAAATCACTCTCGATGGCAAATCCATTGCCCTATGGGATGCCATTGAGCTACGCAAAGAGATTGGCATGGTTTTTCAGGACTTTGCCCTTTTCCAAAACATGACTGTTCTTGAAAATATCATAAAACCACAAACGATTGTCTTGCGGCGCTCCTATGAAAAAGCGGAGGCTATGGCCGAAAAAATGCTCGCCATTGTAAGGCTCCTAGGACATGAGCATAAATACCCAGCGCAACTTTCAGGTGGACAGCAACAGCGTGCTGCCATTGCTAGAGCTTTAGCCATGGAGCCCAATTACCTACTGTTTGATGAGCCAACCAGCGCCCTTGACCCTGAAATGGTGGCTGATGTGTTAGATGTCATGGAACATCTAGCGAAGCAAGGGATGACGATGGTCGTTGTCTCCCATGAAATGGGATTTGCTAGAAGCGTCTCTAATCGTGTTGTTTTCATGGAAAACGGTGAAATTATTGAGGACACCACAAACACTCAGTTTTTTAAAAATCCACAATCCAAACGCGCCAGAGAATTTCTTGGCAAGGTTCTGCGTTAAGCACAATAAGCTCAGAAAAAGCCTTGAGGTGCAATGTTATCAAGATCTACTCAATTGTGTCATCCGATCAATAGTTTTTATGAGAACAAGCACGATACAGTTGATGATCAGATAGCCAAGGATGATGCACATAAAGGCTTCGTAAGGTTTGGCTGTGTAATCGATAATGCGTTGTGCTTGCTTGGAAAGCTCAAAAAGACCAATGGTTGAGGCAACTGCTGAATTTTTGACCGTATTCAGAGCTTCACTCGTCAAAGTAGGGACAATATTGCGTAAGGCCTGTGGCAGAAGAAAATAACGGTAGGTTTGGAATGGAACAAAGCCCAGAGCCTTGGCGGCTTGGGTTTGCGAGCGCGGCAAGGCATTGATAGCGCCATAGATTTGGGCTGAGATGCGCCCCGACATAAAGATACCAAGGGAGATGATCGATGTCCACAAAGTGAACATCATCGGGTCTGCTGTTTTAATCCATTCGGGAAAGAAAATTTGTGGAATGACAAAGTAAGCAATAAACATTTGGGCGATAAGGGGAATAGCGCGCGTAACTTCAAAAAAAAACGTGGCAAGATGTTTTTTAATGCCGGTCGTAGTTTTTAAGGTGCCAACAAGAATCCCCACTATAACAGCGATGAAGAAGGCAGAAAGGGAAACAAGACTTGTATAAATCATTCCAGAAAGAACCCAACCAAGATAAGTTGAGTTCTCGCCCGTGATTACCGGCACTAGCAGAAATGAAAAGTCCATTATTGAGCGTCCATAATCGCTTTCTTTTGGTCTTCAGTCACCTTTAAATTGAGGTTTAACTTCTTTGGACCTACAGGTTGATTAAACCACTGATCGTGTAGTTTGAAGAGAGTCCCGTCTTTTTTCATGTCGGCCATTGCACCTTTAATGAAGGTGTCTAACTCTTTATCTTCTTTGGAATACATGACGCCAAGAAGATCGAATGGATTAAGGGGAATATCCAGGACTTTGAATTTCTTAGGATCCTCCGCTTTGGCGATTTCGCCAGCAAGAAGAACTTTGTCCGTTATCATCACATCGCCACGTCCCTGTTCGAGGAGCAACAAGGCTTCAGGATTGTCTTTGGCGGAGACTAGTGTCATGTTATATTTCTCTTGATTATTAATTTTATTGACAAGCCTTTCTCCCGTTGTGCCAGGAATGACAATAACCTTCTTACCCATTAAATCTTCTTTTTGCTTGATTGTCTCGTTGCTGGCCAGGACAGCTGGGTTAATCGTATCTGCATTCATGGCAGAAAAGTTAGCTTTTTCAGCCCGCTCTGGGGTTATAGTGGTGCTAGCGCAAACGATGTCAACGCTGCCATTTTCCACCAGCGAGATCCAGTTTTGAGCCGTGACAGGCTGCATGTCAACCTGGAGGGATATATTTTTATCTGCCTCGAGTTTCTTGATCAGATTGTTACAAACATCGATAGAGTAACCTATTGCCTTACCGCTATCATCTAAAAAGCTATAGGGAATAGATGATTCGCGATAGCCAATCACAATTGCTTTCTTGTCAGTAATGTTATCCATCGTTTTGCCTGCCAGCGCAGGGCTTTCTGCACTAATAATACTGAAAAGAATGAGGCTTGTTAATGTAAGTAATTTTGACATAAATACTTTCAAAGTTTAAGTTTAAAAACACTATATACTATCTGATAACTATGTTAATTGATATTTGTTAAAGTTTTGTTAATATGAAACAATATTTATTGGCCAAGGTCAGGGTGAAGAGCGCAATGTTAACAGCGTGATCAACCTCTTCTTCATAGTCTGGATGGGCCTTCCGTGATGTCGGTCTTGTTCATCTCCTCTCCTAAGCGCTTACCGAACTTGTAGACATAAGGCGAAAATCTATTCTGCCTCAGAAAAGCATTTTAAAAAAAATGGCAAACTTTCTCAAATCCAGACTATGGTATTCTTATCTCGCAAACATACCCATCCCATTCTATAAGCAAGGTAGGAAGTTACAAAAAAGCAGGCGTATGTTTTATGGAACTCTATAGGGAAGAGAGTGTTCAATTCTCTCGCTTTGATCAGCAAGATCCGTGTTATTAAGTCAATTGAAAACAGAAGACCCAATTCTTAATAACTAAGATTCTTAATTTACGGAGAAAAAAGAATGCTTCATGCAGAATGTTTTGGCATAACTCATAAATGAGGATTTCTTAAAGGCCATTTCTATTGGTAATTTTTTAATATAAGCGTACTCAAATAATACGACTCCAACCCTCTCAATATGAAAGGAAAGTTAAATGAAATTTGGATACACAATTATTTATGTCAGTAATGTTCTTGCAACTGTAGATTTCTACCAAAGAGCATTCTCTTTAAAACTAAAATTTTTGCATGAAAGCAATCAATATGGAGAAATGGAAACGGGCGAGACCATTTTGGCTTTTGCATCAGAAGCATTAGCGCACATGAATGATCTTCAAATCAGGCCCAATAGAGTTCACGAAGTCCCATCGGGTTTTGAGCTTGCATTTGTTACAAATGATGTTGATGAAGCTTTCAAGACCGCGATAAAGGAAGGTGCAAAACAAATTTCACCTCCGGCAAAGAAACCATGGGGTCAAATTGTTGCCTACGTTTCCGATATAAATGGGATTTTAGTTGAAATTTGTGAGCCTATAAAATCATAACACGTTGGTCATACGGATCCCATGTAGACTAGCAGAGATTGATCTTATTCATCACCATGATTCTCTCTTAAAAAGTGGCGTGCAACGATGCCAAAAAGGGTGAATTTATTTTGGACTTTATAGGTAATGACGCATAATTATTTTAAGATTTTTCTCTCTTCCAAGACTGTTTCAGCGCAGATTTTTTATAAATCTCCCTTCCTTTTTCCCATTCACGTCTTGTTGGAGATGTGCGGAATATAATCACAAAAGGAAGAAATGCAAGATGCTCACGAAGAGAGAGACCGTTTTGCACATCAAGGAGGAGTGACAGGATGAAAAGTTGTGAGACCATCCGAACCTGCAGGAAGACCTGCAATAGCTTTATTGAGGGCTTCTATATTTGTATAAGAACCCATCAGCCTATCAATCCAGAAAATAACCTTCATGTTGGGTGTGTCCTCGTATCTGCCAGGGACACTTTTATAGTGTTTCCCAATGGGAAGGGGAAATGTGTGGGTGCACTCTATCTTAAATTTTGGCACAGAAGCCGTTGTTGGGGTTTTTATACACGTGCCTGATGTAATTGTCTCTCTGATGCGTGCTAGAAAATCTGTGCCTGTGGTAAAGTCTGCGGTAAAGTAAGACTTTTTAGGGGTTTCGTTGGCTGCAGGAAGGGTGTGTTGGCCACTTTTTAAAGTGACTGTACTTGCTGTGTTTGGTGCAGCGAGAAGTGCCAAGGCGAGATTCTTTTCACTAATTCCAACGAGTGTAACGCCAAGTTTAATGGCAGGGACTGTTTTTGCGGGTGCTACCGTTGCCGTTGCGGTGGGTGGAATTGCTACCGTTGCAGTTACCGTTGCGGTGGGTGGGGTTACTACCGTTGAAGGGACAGGAGCAGCTGATTTTTTTTCATCCACTAAAGCAGTTGAGGCGTGACTTTCCACTCCAGTAAAACAGCTCATAAATGAGAATATCATTAAATATATACGGGTTTGCATGGTGGATAACCTCTTTTAAAAAAAGTCAGACTCATGTCAGTTTATAGAGAATGAAAATTAATAAATCGTAATGAAGAGATAAAAAATAAACATTTTCATCAACTATTTTATAAAATCTGCTGCGTCAGTAGTTTGGAATTAAGAATTTATTTCAACTGAAATTATTTATGCTGAATAATTTAATTTGAGATTATTAAGTTCTGATGCATCTATATAATCTTGCCACTTAGATCGGAAGGCAGGGATTGACTAACTTAAAGACTTTGGAAAAAACTCTATAGCAAAAGTCTGCATGTATTACAGAAATAAATTCAAAGATAATATAGAACTCCTGATGTGCTTTGTGGACAGTAGAAAATGGAAAATAGGCTCATTCTCTTTATAGATATCCTAGGATTTAGGAATTTTGTTTGTGAACAAAAAACAATGACTGGGTGGAGACTTATAAAAAAATCTTTCAAAAATGGAGAATAAAAGAAGATCTATCAAAACTTGGCCCTGGTCACTTCATTAATAATCCAGAATCTAATGTATTTTCTGATTCAATCTTAATAAGCTACCCAGAAGGTTTTATTTAAAAAATCAAACGATCCTATAGGGGCACTATTTTCTGAATTTCAAGAATAAATTTGACAGTTGAGAATGTTTTTTGTTACCTCTTAAAAGAATTCACAGAAATTGAAGAGAGTGCGACATGTTCAATCTTGCTGAAAAACAAGTGCCCATGCTGAATCCTCAAAATATTATCTCTGCATTCCAACAATCCATCGAATACAATCCCAAAATTCATCCACACAGCCATGCCTTAATAGGTGTTAGTCCATTTAATGGATATTTTACAGCCTCCAACATAGAAAAGACATTAATTTGGGCTCATTCTAATTTTAAAAGTTTTGGCGTTTTTACGATGGATAAAGCTTCTAAATACAATCTCATAGCGATGGGGTATTCAGAAGATGAGGCAATAAAAAAAACGAAGAAGCAAGATCAACATTTAAAAAATAAGATTATGCGAGGCTTAGAAAGCATAGGTTTTTCTGAAGATGCAGCTAAAGAAAAG
>JBQCDM010000126.1:0-5403 GCA_051961235.1 Nucleicultricaceae bacterium (SeqCode) | reverse complement strand
AAAGGTGACATTTCTACAATGTTTGCTAACCCAGCAACCATGACAACAATGAAAGAAAGCTCAATTGATGCAACGGTAAACATCATTATGCCAAGCATCAAGTTTACCAAGTCAGAAGCGACTGCTTTAAACAACCCTCTTCTTGGCACAGTTGCAAACACAACAGGTGATACAGGCGGGGATGCAGGTCGCACAGGTGTAACGCCATCTATTTATGCTATGTGGAGTGCGCGCCCAGATTTGAAGCTTGGTTTCGGAATCACGGTTCCATGGGGATTGAAAACTGAGTACAATTCAAATTGGGTAGGCCGTTATCGCGCTGTACGTTCTGAAATTCGCTCGATCAACTTGAACCCAAATCTTGCTTACAAACTTTCTAATAAGTTGTCCGTGGGTGCAGGTCTTCAAATTCAATACATGCAAGCAAAGCTATCTCGCCAAGTAGATTATGCTGGTACAGCAAAGCTCATCGGAGCAGCTCTTCCAGCAGTGCTTGGTGGCCCACAAGCCCTTAATCTTGTCACACAAAGCCAAGATGTTTTGACGGATATTACGGGTGATGATTGGTCCTTTGGTGCAAACCTTGGTTTGCTCTATGAATTCACAGAAGCAACACGTTTGGGTGTATTCTATCGTTCATCCGTTTCCCACAAATTGCGCGGAAAAACATCTACACAAAATCGTGCAACTGCTCTTGCTAACATTGCAGGTTCTAACGCGAACCTACTAAACCCAGCAGCGCAAGGTGCACTTGGATTGCCAGCAGGAACAACTTGGGGACAAGCCATCGCAGGAGCTATGGCAAGTGGTTCAGCAGCAGCTGGTGTTCCAGCAACACCAAATTCAGGCGACAGTGCATCTGCACCACTTCAAACACCTGAGTCTATTGGTCTTAGCTTGACGCATGACATCTCACCAAATTGGTCAGTGATGGGAGATTTGGTTTGGACACACTGGTCACGTTTGAAAAATATCCGCATTGATTTCCAACGTAACTTGGTGAAATCTTCGGGTGAAGTATTGAACTGGAAAGACACAGTGTTTGCAGCATTGGGTACAACATACAAGCCTCACCAAGATTGGAAGTTGAAGTTTGGTCTTGCATTTGACCAAGGTGCAGCGGACGATAACAGAGCGCCACGTTTACCAGACACAAACCGTTATTGGATCTCTGCTGGTGCGGATTGGAACCCCATGCACCGCTTGAACTTAAGCTTGGGTTACTCCTTCTTGTTTGCAAAATCTGCTGGTATCTATCTCAATAGAGACTTAGCAAATGGTGTAACGGATAGCTTGAAGGGTTCATTCAAGTCACGCGTGCACGTTGTAGCACTTAGAGCAAGCTACAGTTTCTAAGAAACGCCTAAAAGGCGGGTTATGTCTGACATAATCCGCCTTTTTTTTATCAAAAATTAAGAATTCAAAGGCAAAATTGAATCAAATAATAAAAATAGCGGGGAAATAATGGCCAAGGATAAGGCAGGTAAAGCAGATTATTTGTGGTTAAAATCGTATCCAAAGACGATCCAATGGGATATGTCTTTTGAAACGGCTCCTATTTATCAGTTGCTTGAAGACGCTGCGCGTGATTATCCAGATCGTCCCTGCATTAATTTTCTTGGAAAAGTTTACACATACCGGCAAACCTTAGAACATGTTAATAAAGTGGCTGAAGGTTTACAAAAATTAGGCGTTAAAAAAGGCACGAAGATTGGTCTTTTTATGCCAAATGCTCCTTACTATATCTTTTTTTATTATGGTATTTTGAAGGCTGGTGGCACGGTTGTTAATTACAGTCCTCTTTACGCAAGCCGCGAGGTGGCAGCGCAAATTGAGGATTCTGAAACCGATATAATGGTCACCCTTGATCTAGAAGCACTCTATCCAAAGATTGCTGAACTTTTAAACGAAACACGCCTTCATAAAATTATCGTCTGTCCCTTAAAGGATTGCTTGCCCTTTCCTAAAAATGTGTTGTTCCCTCTGGTGAAGGCAAAGGAAATCGCAAAAATTCATTGGAATAATAGGCATGTTTCTTATAAGGAATTGACAAACAATACAGGCATCCCTGCTGATCCAAAAATTAACCCGGAAGAAGATGTGGCTTTACTCCAATATACGGGAGGAACGACAGGTGTTCCCAAAGGAGCCATGCTAACGCATGCGAATGTCTATGTGAATGCGCACCAGGCTGAGGCTTGGTTTGAAGGAATCAGAAAGGGTGAAGAGAAAGTACTCGCTGCTCTTCCACTATTCCATGTGTTTGCCATGACGGCTGTTATGAATTTGAGCATCCTTGAAGCTGCTGAAATGATTATGCTCTTTCCACGATTTCATGTGGATGAGGCCATGAAACTCCTTGAAAAGCATAAAGTCACATTTTTTCCAGCTGTACCAACCATTTATATGTTGATTAGCAATCACCCGGATGTGAAAAAGTTTAATATGAGTACACTCAAGGCTTGTTTATCGGGTGGTGCGCCTTTGCCGCTTGAAGTGAAGCGTCAATTTGAGGGACTGACCGGATGTAAACTTGTTGAAGCCTATGGGTTGAGTGAAACATCACCTGCTGCAACATCGAATCCTATCCAAGGCGTTTCAAAAGCTGGATCTATCGGCATTCCATTTCCTGGCACGACAGTGCGTATTATCTCGCTTGAAGATCGAAAAACTGAGCTTGCAAGAGGAGAAAAGGGGGAAATTTGTATTGAAGGTCCTCAAGTGATGAAAGGCTATTGGAGGCGCCCAAAAGAAACTGCAGATTCCTTGATTAACGGTCTTTTTCACACAGGAGATGTGGGATACATAGATGAAGACGGTTATATTTTTCTGGTTGATCGCATTAAAGATCTTATCATTACAAGTGGTTACAATGTTTACCCGCGTCATGTGGAAGAGGCCATTTATCTCCATGAATCTGTTGAAGAAGTAACAGTCATTGGCGTGCCTGATCCTGTAAAAGGAGAAGTTGCAAAAGCTTTTGTAAAACTTAAGCAAGGGAGTTCATTGAATGAAGAAATGCTCCATACGTTTTTACTGGATAAGCTCTCACCTATAGAACTGCCAAAATCGATTGTTTTTCGAGAAGCGCTTCCTAAAACAATTATTGGTAAACTCTCAAAAAAGGAATTGTATGAAGAGGAAAAATCCAAATCTTTTAGTGCTGCAGTTCCGCCTAAAAAGTCTGATGCCAAGAAAAATATAGCACTAGCTCAATCACCATCGAAAGCCTCACCTAAAAAGGGTAAAGCAGTTACGGCTGTTGCAAAAAAAGAAGTTCTCAAAGCTAAGTCTGATGTAGCCCAAGAAAAGAAGAAAACAAAAAAAGCAGCGGATCCGCTTAAAAAAAATGAAAAAAGACTTGCCAAAACGAGTGAGAGCAAGCCAAAATCACCAATAAAAAAAGCTAAGAAATAAGCAATAAATAAACATTTGCGACTGGGGGTTAATATGTCGTCTGCTAGAAACGCCGTTATTGTTGGGTATTTGCGTTCTCCGTTTGATTTTGCAAACAAGGGAAAGCTTATCAAGTATCGACCCGATGATATGGCCGCTCAAGTCATTAAAGCCTTGATAGAAAGTACTGGGGTGAACAAAGATGATATTGAAGATGTCATCGTTGGATGTGCTTTTCCTGAAGGAGAGCAGGGGCTCAACGTAGCGCGACTTATTTCACTTTTAGCCGATATCCCAGTAACAGCGGCTGCAACAACGGTTAATCGTTTTTGTGGATCCTCCATGCAATCCATACATATAGCAGCAGGTGCCATAGCTGTGGGCTCAGGTGATGTGTTTATTTGCGCTGGAATCGAATCCATGACGCGTATTCCTATGGGCGGATTTAACCCGATGCCGAATCCTGATCTTTATGAAAAGATGCCGGAGGCTTATATTGGCATGGGAGATACTGCTGAGAATGTTGCAAAGAAATATAATATTTCCCGAGTGGAGCAGGAAAAACTTGCAGTCGAAAGTCACCGAAAAGCAACAGAAGCGCGCGAAGCAGGCCGTCTTACTGAAGAAATTGTACCTATGGTCCAAGGAGACGTGCAAGTGGACCAAGATGGATGTATACGCCCTGGCACAACACTAGAAGCGCTAGCAGGACTTAAACCTGCTTTTGAAGAAGGCGGCTCTGTAACGGCTGGTACGTCATCCCCACTCACGGATGGTGCAGCCGCAGTTCTTGTGACATCTGAAGACTATGCAAAAGCACACAATCTTCCAATTCTTGCACGGATTAAAAGTTTTGCAGTCGCTGGCTGTGCGCCCGAAATCATGGGAATTGGACCTGTTGAGGCAACTCGTAGAGCGTTAAAACGTGCAGGGCTTACAATCGATGACATCGATATCATCGAATTGAATGAAGCGTTTGCTTCTCAAGCGATTGCTTGCATGCGCGATCTAAAAATTGATGAAAAGAAAATCAACCTCGATGGTGGCGCTCTTGCTTTAGGGCACCCGCTTGGTGCAACAGGAGCGCGTATAACAGGTAAAGCAGCAGCGCTTCTCAAGCGTGAAGGTAAAAAATATGCTCTTGCAACCCAGTGTATTGGTGGGGGACAAGGTATCGCAACAATTCTAGAAAGTGTGTGACGATGACTGAAATTAAGAAAGCGGCTGTTATTGGCGCAGGTGTTATGGGCGCAAGTATTGCAGCTCACCTTACGAATGCTGGTATTACTGTGCTTCTGCTTGATATACCGCAAAGCGGATTTGGTAAAAAGAATGCTCTTGCTGAAGGCGCTATCGAAAAATTACTCAAGATGGATCCAGCGCCATTGATGCAGAAATCCAATGCAGAGCTGATTATTCCTGGAAATATCGAATCCGATCTTTCAAAGTTGAGTGACTGCGACTGGATCATTGAGGCGGTTGTAGAGAAAATTGACGTCAAGCAAGATCTGTTCAAAAAAATACAACAATACAAGAAGCCCGATGCGATTGTTTCATCGAACACATCCACCATTCCTCTTAAAAAATTGATCGAGGGTATGGATGATGCTTTTCAGCAAACATTTATGATCACGCACTTTTTCAATCCACCCCGTTATATGCGGTTGCTTGAAATCGTCAAAGGCCCAAAGACAAAAGACGAACATTATAAGAGAATTGCAAAATTTGCAGATGTTTCTTTAGGCAAAGGTGTTGTGGATTGTAAAGATACACCTGGATTCATTGCAAATCGTATTGGTGTTTACTGGCTTCAAACGGGCATGATGGGCGCTGTTGATGCGGGACTCACGGTTGAAGAAGCTGATGCTGTTCTTGGTAAACCAATGGGCATACCAAAGATGGGTGTGTTTGGTTTAGTTGACCTTGTTGGGTTAGATCTGATTCCTTTGATTGGTGGCATTATGCGCCAGACCCTGCCGGCTGATGATCCTTATTGCAAAAATTATC
>JBQCDM010000125.1:0-12348 GCA_051961235.1 Nucleicultricaceae bacterium (SeqCode) | reverse complement strand
CAACACTCTCATTAAATCCACGAATGGCTTCCACCACCTGACGAGCGGCATCCTCGCCTTGGACTGCAACAGGCCAAAGCCAAACGTTCACCGGAAATCGCTCTTCAAGACGCCTTAAGATATCTTGAATGACAGCGCCCGTTGGCGACGTAATAATGCCGATCGTTTTTGGAAAACGCGGCAGAGGCAAGCGCGCCTTATCAAACAACCCTTCCTTTTGGAGTTTTTGTTTGCGCTCTTCTAATATTTTAAGAAGTGCGCCTTCGCCGGCCACTTCAATTTTGTTCACAATAATCTGATAGGATGACTGGGCTGGATAGGCGGAAATATCGCCCTCACAAATGACCTCCAGACCATCTTGAAGGGCGTAGTCCACTTTGCCAGCAACGCCGCGCCAACATACAGCTTTTAAGACGGCCGTATCATCCTTCAAGCTAAAGTATAAGTGTCCGGATCCATGGCGTTTAAAACCAGAAATTTCCCCACGAATTCGAACGGATGTGAGGTGTCCTTCAAGAATTGTTTTAATTATTTTGGAAACTTCTGATACTGTGTATTCAGAATGTTCACGATTCATATCAAGTGTTGGCATCATCCCTTTAAAGTAGCAGCTTTTTAGAATGATGACAGGTTTTTTTTATTATATTCGTAAAGACTAAAGGTGAAAGACAGATGGACTATAGCACTTTCTTTGATAACGCATTGCAAGGATTGAAAGCAGAAGGACGCTATCGATATTTTTTGGATATCAAGCGTTTATGCGGTGATTTCCCGTATGCATTGTATCAAAAAGGTGAGGTGTCTCAAAAAATAGTCGTCTGGTGCGGAAATGATTATCTCGGCATGGGGCAACACAGGGAAGTCGTGCATGCTATGCATACGGCGATTGATGCGTTTGGTGTCGGCTCCGGTGGCACACGCAATATCTCTGGAACCACATCCGCGCATGTGGCGCTTGAGGCAGAGATTGCTCAGTTGCATCAAAAAGAATCGGCCTTGGTTTTTACATCCGGATATGTGGCCAATGAAGCGGCGCTTAATACGCTTGCCTCCCATTTACCTAACTGTGTGGTGTTGTCGGATGAAAATAACCACGCGTCCATTATACAAGGCATTCGCAACAGCCGTGCGGAAAAGATTATCTTTCGCCATAACGATGTGGATCATCTGTGTCAGATCCTTGAGCGATTGCCACGGGAGAGACCTAAGATTGTGGTGTTTGAATCCATTTATTCGATGGATGGAGACATTGGGCGTATAAAAGAAATTTGCGCACTCGCGCGTGAGTTTAATGCACTCACCTATTTGGATGAGGTCCATGGGGTGGGTATGTATGGACCAACGGGCGCGGGCGTTGCTGAAGCACAGGGCCTTCAAGATGAGGTGGATATCATCCAAGGTACCTTAGGCAAGGCCTTTGGTTTGATCGGGGGATATGTGGCGGGCAATCGCCGTCTCATCGATTTTATCCGTTCTTTTGCCTCAGGATTTATCTTTACAACGTCACTGCCACCGGCCATTTGTGCGGCAGCAACAGCTAGCATCCATCATTTGCGCAATCATAGTGAGCTTCGCGAACGCCATCAGCGCAATGTGGCATTGGTGAAGGAAAAACTGCGTCGTCATTCTATTCCAATTATGGAGAATGAAAGCCATATCGTGCCGGTGATGGTCAAAGGGGCTGCGCGTTGCAAGAGTATAGCGGACCGACTGCTTGACGATCACAATATCTATGTTCAGCCGATCAACTACCCAACCGTGCCTAAGGGATATGAACGCCTGCGCGTGACACCGTCTGCGCTGCACACCGAGGCGATGATTGATCAGTTGGTGGAAGCGCTACAACGTATTTTCCATTTAGATGACCGCGTGGCTGCTTGAACCACCACTAGTCGAGTCGTCAATCGGATCTTGATGAATGATCACATCGGACCTCGGGAATTCTTCTTGAATCTGTTTTGTCACCACAATGGCAATCTTATGCGCATCTTTAAGCGAGAGGGCGCCATCCATCTCTAGATGGAGTTGGATAAAACTCTTAGCACCTGATGAGCGCGTGCGCAGATCATGAACACCATCCACCTGATCATGGCTCAAGGCGATGGCCATAATGCGATTGCGATCTTCATCTGGAAATTCCCGGTCAATCAAAATGTCGAAGGCATAACGCATGATCTGTAGAGATGTGTACAAAATATATGCTGCAATGAGGAGACCAAAGAGCGTATCCAAAAACCAGACTTCTTGAAATTTTCCAACAGAAAGCACAAGTAAAACGGAGAGGTTGATGTAAAGGTCACTTTTATAGTGAATCGAGTCGGCTTCAATGGCCGTGGAGCTGGTACGCTTCACCACATGTCGCTGAAAAGCAACAAGCCCAAGGGTTAAAACAATCGCAAGCACCATCACGCCAATACCGATGTTCGCATCTTTAATTTCTTGAGGACGAAGGAATCGGTCGATCGCTTCATACCCAAGCCAGCAGGAAGATGTTGCAATGAACACAGATTGCCCCAATGCTGCAAGCGCTTCAATTTTTCCATGTCCAAAGCGATGTTCATGATCAGGCGGACGAAACGCCTGACGCACGGCAAAAAGATTCACAAGCGACGCCGCAGCATCCAACACAGAATCCACGAGTGTTGCCTGTAAGCTCACAGAATCCGTTGAATACCAAGCAAAAAACTTTGCTAAGATTAAAATGACCGCAACCGAGACAGACGCGTACGTGGCTGCACGAATGAGGTTTAATTCTTTTGAGGACAATTTTTGATGCATACGCTTTGTGTGCCGAGCCTTATGATTTTCATCAAGAGTAGCAAGATTGTGTGCCAGATGGAACCAAAAAATATCTTAAGAAAATATCCAAAAAATATTTAAGCGTGCCGCTTGGTGCTTTGAAGCGCTAGAGCCTGAAGGGATAACTTGAGTGGTGTCTCTGGAAAAACATCCAGACTTTCAATCGCTTTCTCATAATAGGTAAGCGCGGTGCTATAGCACGATTCAATTGCTTGATGTTTACTCAAGATCAAAAGAAGCTGGTTAAAGTCTTTTTCGTCGATGGTCTTTTTTGTCAAAAGTCCTTCAATGAAGGTTTTTTGTGTGGGGTTTGCCGCCTCATACGCACGAATGAGGGGAAGCGTTACTTTGCCTTCTTGAATGTCATTGCCAATGTCTTTGCCGATGGTGTGTGCGTCCCCGGTGTAGTCTAGAATGTCATCGATAATCTGAAAAACCATGCCCAGATTATGTCCAAAGGCATGCAGTGCGCTGATTTTAGAGGCATCCTCTGTTGCAAGCATGGCGCCTGATTTACATCCAGCTGAAAATAATGTGGCGGTTTTAGCCGCAATAATACGAAAATAGTTTTCCTTTGAGACCTCAAGATTGTGGAGCGCATCCAGTTGAAGGATCTCACCTTCAGAAATTTTCTTTGACGCTTCTGCAATGGTCTCTAAGACGGTGATAGAGTCTGTTTTCACCATCAATTCAAAGGCGCGTGCAAAAAGAAAATCGCCCACCAAAATACTTGCTTTATTCCCCCAAAGGGCATTAGCTGTGGGTTGATTGCGGCGCGTGGTGCTTTCATCAATCACATCGTCATGGAGGAGGGTGGCTGCATGCACAAATTCAATGGATGCGGCAAGAGGAATGTGACGTGTGCCGGTATAGCCACAGAGTTTGGCGGCGGCACAGGTGATAAGGGGGCGAATGCGTTTGCCGCCCGCTAGAATCAGATGTTGTGCGATGCGTGGAACCAACGTGACATCACTCGAGAGATACGTGATGATCATTTTATTGACATTAATTAAATCATCCTGAAGAATCTGCTTTAAATCTTCATGCGGTGTTTTTGTCGAAAAATCATGTTGCACGGTTGGTTGTGCTACAGGCATAGTAGGCTCTCTTTAGTTTTACTTAACTTTAAGTGTTGAGGTATTCTCAATTATTCATTTTGACTGCATCATAACGAAACATGACCCTAACCACAACAGATAGTATTTTCAAAGGCAAAATTATCATTCATCAGCCCAAAGACGGTTTTCGTTTTGGTATGGATGCGATTATCTTAGGAGCTGCAACGCCGGCATCGTGTGAGGGTCGCCTTTTAGATTTAGGCTCAGGTGTTGGGACAGCACTGTTTTCGGCGCATTGGAGATCCCCTCTTGCAACGGGTGTTGGGGTGGAGATTGATGCAGCCTTGGTTGCGCTTGCTCATAAAAATGCTGCAGAAAATGGCCTCAGTGATCGCCTCTCATTTTTAGAGCATGATCTTTTTTTAAAGACAGATCCCTTAAAAGGGCAATTGTTTGATGTGGTGATCACCAATCCCCCCTTTTATGATCAAGCAAAGGCACCGGTCTCGCCAGTGTCTCAAAAAAGCATTGCAAAAAGTATCACCATTCCGTCCTTTAAAGCATGGATCGAATACGGCTTGAAAAAAACCACCTCTGGCGGATATTTTATTGCGCTTATTCCACCGGCGTTTTTGCCCCATGTGATGGATGTGGTGGGGCATAAGCTTGGTAACCTTCGGTTGCATCCGTTGTGGCCAAAGGCGGGAGATCCCGCAAAACGTCTTTTGATTGGGGGGCAAAAGGGCTCAAAAGCACCGCTTGTGATCTTGCCTGGCACCGTCATTCATAAGGCAGAGGGCGGGTATACAGCAGCGGCGCACGCAATCTTGCAGGAAGGATCAACACTTGCGCTATTCTAACTTGACAATTACGTGCAATAAATTAGGCTCCATAGACCGATAGACAAAGAGTAGATACCAATGGCTCAAACACAGAAATCATTTCAAGATATTATTTTAACCCTCCAGTCCTTCTGGGCGCGCCAAGGGTGCGTGATTGTTCAGCCCTATGATGTGGAGGTGGGCGCTGGGACATTTCACCCGGCAACAACACTGCGTTGCTTGGATCCGGATCCTTGGAATGTGGCTTATGTTCAGCCCTCACGCCGTCCTGCGGATGGCCGTTATGGTGAAAACCCCAATCGCTTGCAGCACTATTATCAATTTCAAGTTATCTTGAAGCCGTCTCCTGAAGATAGCCAGACGCTGTATCTGGAAAGCTTGAAGGAAATCGGCATTGACACTTCTTTGCACGATATTCGTTTTGTGGAAGATAACTGGGAGGGGCCGACCCTTGGCGCTTCCGGCTTGGGTTGGGAAGTGTGGTGCGATGGCTTGGAGGTCACGCAATACACCTATCTCCAGCAAATGGGTGGTATGGAGTGTCGGCCAGTTCCGCTCGAGATCACCTATGGTCTAGAGCGATTGGCGCAAAGCGTGCAAGGCGTTGATAGCGTTTATGATATCGATTGGAATGGCGCTGAAGGCCCGCTTCGTAAAACCTATGGCGACGTCTTCTTGCGGAATGAGCGAGAATTTTCTGCCTTTAACTTTGAATATGCGCGCACCGATATGTTGTTGCGCCATTTTGAGGATGCAGAAACACAATGCCAGATGTTGATTGAGAAAGAGCTGGCATTACCCGCGTATGATTATTGCTTGAAAGCCAGCCATTTCTTCAATTTACTCGATGCGCGTGGCGTTATTTCTGTGATCGAGCGCGCTAAGTTTATTGAGCGTGTGCGCGCACTTGCCAAGAAAAGCTGTGAAATTTATGTGAAAAACTATCAACGCGGATCCAACTAATGGCTCAACTTTTTATCGAATTTCTTTCAGAAGAAATCCCTGCCTTGATGCATCGTCGTGCACGCGAGGATCTTAAACGCCATGCAGACGCATTGCTGCGCGAGCAAGGCATGGTTGCAAGCACCATCCACACCTATTCCACGCCGCGTCGTTTGGTTCTGGTTGCAGAAGATTTGCCGCTTCAACAACCGGATCTAAGGCAAGAAAAAAAAGGGCCGCGCGTGGATGGACCTGCCGCTGCCTTGGAGGGATTTTTTAAAACCAATCAAGTCACAGCAGCTGATTGTGTGATCCAAGAAACGCCTAAAGGTCGCTTTTATATCTTAGAAAAAACGATAGAAGGACGGCCCCTTCGTGAGGTGGCGCCTTTAATTGTGCACGGGATTATTGAGCGATTTTCTTGGCCAAAATCCATGGCGTGGGGCACGTCGTCTCGTATGTGGGTGCGTCCACTTCAGTCTGGGTTATGCTTTATAGACAAGGATCGTGTTGACTTTACAGTTTCCTTTGGGCCCGAAGGGGAGCTTGCCGAAAAACGTGTTGCCTTTGGATCGACCACGGTCGGACATCGCCTGCTTTCTCCAAAACGCTTTGAGGTAACTGATTTTAACGATTATCAACAGAAGCTGCGCCAACACCACGTGATTTTGGATCACCGTGAGCGTGAATCCATGATTATGGATCAAATCACACAAGCGCTTAAAGCTTTAGGTGATGTGGAGATTGTCTCTGATCCTCAGTTGCTTGAAGAGGTTGTAGGGCTTGTTGAATGGCCGGTTGTTTTGACAGGACGCATTGAAGATGCCTTTATGATCTTGCCGCCTGAGCTTTTGATGACGACTATGCGTGTGCATCAACGCTATTTTGCAACCAAAGACAAGAGTGGCGTGATGACGCCCTATTTCCTTCTGGTCTCAAACCAAAGTGCGCCGGATGGTGGCAAAGCGATTGTGCATGGTAATCAACGCGTGTTGCGTGCACGTCTTAATGATGCGCGATTTTTCTATGGGCTGGATCAGAAAACGCCTCTTGTCGAGCAGGCACTCAAGCTTCAAAACATTGTTTTCTATCAAAAGCTCGGCACGCTAGCTGACAAAACCAAACGTATGACAGCGCTTGCTGGAGTGATTGCGCCCTTTTTCAAAGTGGATGTGAAGGATGCAGGTCTTGCAGCCTCTCTTGCCAAGGCAGATTTAGTCTCTGAAATGGTAAGAGAATTCCCCGAACTTCAAGGCATTATGGGTAAATATTATGCAAAAGAAGAAGGCCTAGACCCGGCTGTTGCCTTAGCGATTGAAGGACATTATCGCCCGAAAGGGGCGGAGGATGTTGTGCCCACTGACGCTCTAAGCCAGGTGGTGGGGCTTGCTGATCGTCTCGATAGTTTGGTTGGATTCTTTGCCATTGGCGTAAAGCCAACGGGCTCCAAAGATCCCTTTGCGCTTCGACGCGCAATCCTTGGTATTATCCGCATTCTTGAGGATAATCGGGATGTGCGTCTTTACGACCTTTTTAGAAGCGCATACGATCAATACAGCGCTCTTTTTCAGCATGAAAAGACAACACCACTTAAAAAAGAAGATGTGCTCGAGGAATTGAAAACCTTTTTAGTTGAACGTCTTCGCGTGTTTTTCAAAGATAGCGGCATTCGTCATGATTATTTTAATGCAGCAATCCAGGTGGGCTCTAATGATCCGTTGGGTGTTTTAAAGGCACGTGTGCAATCGATTAAAGAATTTTTGGATGGGCAATCGAGCGATGGCCAGAATCTACTCACCGCGTATCGTCGTGCCAGCAACATGTTGCGTATTGAAGAGAAGAAAGAAAATCGTGCCTTTTTGGGGACGGTTCGTCCAGAACATTTCATTGAAGCAGAAGAAAAGAATCTCTTTACACAGCTCAATGCTGTAAGAGCAGATGTTGAACCTGCTTTGAAGACGTATCAGTTTGATCAAGCGATGCAAAAACTCTCGACCCTGCGCCCTGTGGTGGATGCCTATTTTGATAAGGTTACGGTAAATCACGAGACACCGAGTGTGCGTGAAAATCGCCTCGAGACGCTAGCACTCCTTCGTCAAAGCTTAGATGCGATTGTTGATTTTTCTAGGGTTGAGGAAGCGTAAAGCGCCGCTGTTAGTGACTATCTGATACGTTGAAGGTCGGCTTGTTGAGGAAGGGCACAAAGATGGCGCTGACGTAAAACAAGATGGACATGAGGTAAAAACAATCATTGATCGCCATGAGCGTTGCTTGTTGTTGCGCCATGTTAGAGAGGAGCTGAAGCGCAGAAACCTCTTCTTGCCCCGTGCCGAGATTCGTGAAGGTTTCCAAAAATCCATTATAGGTATTCATTACTGTTGGGTTATTGCCGGTAATATTTTCAGCAAGACGGTTGTAATGAAGGCTGGTGCGTTGTGTCACGAGGGTACTTAAAACGGAAAGACCAATAGCGCCACCTAGATTTCGCATCAAGTTATAAAGGCCACTGGCGTTTTTCACTTGATGGAGTGGCAGCGTCCCCAAAGCGAGTTGGTTGATGGGAA
The DNA here is from genome assembly GCA_051961235.1 of Nucleicultricaceae bacterium (SeqCode). Taxonomy (GTDB): domain Bacteria; phylum Pseudomonadota; class Alphaproteobacteria; order Caedimonadales; family Nucleicultricaceae; genus JBQCDM01. The sequence continues at coordinate 4,143 of JBQCDM010000125.1, read as the reverse complement.
TAAAGCAAAACATCATCGCAACGCCGCGCATCGCTTGCGGGAGAAAAAGTTCATTAAAACTATAATCCGCGGTCATAATGCTATGCAGATGCGTGCTGGTGGCAAACAAGAGCAGCCCAAAAAGCAGCATCAACCGTAAATCCATAAATTTAGTGGCCATCCCTACAATGGGTGCCGACATAAATTGAAACGCACCTGTTACAAACATCACAAAGCCAATTTGCAAACTATTGTATCCACGAATAATCGCAAGGAAAACAGGCAGCAAATATATGCACCCGTAAAGACCAATGCCTAAAATAAAGCTATAGGTCGATCCCATACAAAAGTTGGCGGATCTGCAGGCGGTGAAATCAACGATTGGGTGTTTGTTAAAATATGTCCACAACGCAAAAGCAATACCCCCGAGGCCAGCAAGCCAGGAAAATGCAACAATCGTTGTGTCGGAAAACCAATCATGACGGTTGCCTTCTTCAAGCACATATTGAAGGCTGCCAAGGGAGAGGGCTAGAAGAAAGATCCCAACGAAGTCAATGTTTTTAAGAAGACTATTGTCAGGCTCATCAATATCAACCAACTTCCAAACCAAGAAAGCAACGATAATGCCAGGACCTACGTTGATAAGGAACAACCAGTGCCACGAAAAAGTTTCTGTAATATAGCCGCCAAGCGTAGGTCCTAGTGTGGGGCCCATCGTTGCAACAAGGCCAATCGCAACTGTCACAAGGGGGCGTTTTGAGGGTGGAAACATCAGGTAAGTGGAGGCAAAAACGGTTGGAATCATCGCCCCACCCAAAAAGCCTTGTAGCGCTCGAAAGATGATAATCGAATTGATATCCCAAGAAAGGGCGCACAGAAAACTTGAAATGGAAAACCCAACAACGGAGAAGAAAAATAAAAGTCGGGTGGAGAGAAGACGTGAGAGAAAACCAGAAAGAGGAATCATCACGACTTCGGCAATCAGGTACGATGTTTGCACCCAACTGATTTCGTCGCGTGTGGCCGTAAGGCCAGCGCCGATCTCATTCAGCGAACTTGCCACAATTTGAATGTCGAGAATCGCCATAAACATACCAAAAACCATGGTCAAAAAAGCAATCCATTGACGCATGGTAACAGTTATGGTGGGGGGAGACCCAGAGGCTGTTCCATCAGATATTGTGGCACTTGTGCTATTCATCGCGTGCAAACCGTTGCAATAACAGAAAGGCCGGGACGGATCAGATCCACCTTAGCGTTATGCTCGACGATTTTAATTTTAACGGGCACACGCTGGATAATCTTGGTGAAGTTACCAGTCGCGTTATCTGGAGGCAGCAAGCTAAATTGAGCGCCAGTTGCCGGAGAAAGACTGTCCACCACCCCTTTAAAATCAACATCCGGGTAGGCATCAATCTTAAGAGATACTTCTTGCCCGGGCTTCATGCGAGTGATCTGCGTCTCTTTAAAGTTTGCAACAATAAAGGATGCATTGACTGGAACGAGAGTGAACAAATTCATGCCCGGCCGGACCAACTGGCCCACTTGTATGCCTTTGTTGCCGACCACGCCATCAAACGGAGCATAAAGTTGAGTGTTTGTGACATTGTTTTTTGCCAGTTGTAGGTCAGCAAGGGCTTGTTTTTTAAGCGCCTCTTGCTCGAGGATGGAGGAGTTTAAGTAATTCAGTTGCTTCTCTTCTGTCACATAAGCCGCTTCTGCTTCCCTCAAATCAGCTTGAGCAGAAAGCGCTGCTGCTTTTAAAGAATCATATTTTTGGCGCGCCACAAAGTCTTGCCTCAAGAGGAAATCCGCGCGTTCCAAGTCTTTATTGGCGCGATCTTGCTCGGCCTTTGCTTTTGCAACCGTGGCTTTGGCTTTTAAAATAATGGACTGTTGAAGATCGATCTTGTCGTGCAAGGATTGCAGGCTCGCATCTCTTGCTGCAACATTGGCTTCTGCGGATTTGAGAGAGGCCTGATAATCTGAATCATCAATGCGTATCATGCAAAAATCTTTGGCAATGTTTTGATTGTCGGCCACATGGATTTGATTGATATATCCTGTGACTTTAGGGCTAATCACAGTGGTATGGGCCTGGGTATAGGCATCATCCGTTGATTCGTAATAACGCAAAACCAGATACCAATAGGCCAAAAAGGCAATCAGAATTAGTGCCGCAGCCCCAATGATATAGGGGAGTTTTGCTTTGATGGTTTCTTTCACGCTGATCGTCCGTCCCTTTATTTATTATTATATGCCCTTAGCATAACTAAAATTGGATCGGAGTGAAAGCTACTTTAGTGCCTGAGCCAGTCAGGTTTTTGAATCACGATGGGGTGGCCCTGGCATGTGCCGATGCAGTTGTCTTCCACAAATTGACACGCCTCTAGCCGGATTAGCGCAAGTGCATGGGGGTATACTATGCTGCGCACAGTGCCAAGAATGGCATCACCTTGGGTAATATCCAAGCTCTGAATGGGATCAAGGGGTGTTGTTATTCTGCAAGGCAGAAAGCGCTTGCGGGTTTCACCTCTGAATTTTGTGCGTGTTGTAAGCTCTTGGCCCAAGTAACAGCCTTTGGTAAAACTGAGGGCATTGAAAATATCAAAGTTAGATTCGAGCGGCAGCGATTTTTGAGGAATGAGATCGCCTTCACCTGGGGCGCCTAATTGGATGCGCAACTGTTCGTAAGCTGTCGTGTCACGATCTGGATTCAGCACCTCAAGACTTTGGGTGGGCACAAGCGCGCGTATGCCAAGGGCAGGATGACGCGGATCGGTGTTGCAAATGAGCGCTTCTTGATGCAGCGTTTTTATGTCGCATGTGCTCTCTAAAGCAAGGATAACCGCGTAGATGTCACTCACATTTTTGATCACGACATCTGCCCGTAGTTTATAAAAAGAGAGCATTTTTATGAGGTCAGACGCTCTGGATGTGGGGCAGTCAATCCAATATTGATGGGGATCTTCTCCTTTGATCACAAAAAAATCAAACACATAGCGACCCTGCGGACTCAGTAAGGCGGTATAAAGAACAGCGCTGTGTTCAAGGAGTGCCATATCATTGGTGATGAGGCCTTGTAAAAACGGAACAACCTCTGATCCACGCACGCTTAAAACACAACGGTCGTGGGCATAAATTAAATGATTTATCATCAGCTTCTCATTTTTTAATCAATTCGGTGACTTATTCTCTTCCCAAATAACAAAATCATCGATAAAAAGGAATCCATGAAAATATTATTTATTTCATCTACTCGTATTGGTGATGCAATTTTATCAAAGGGTATATTAAAGTATCTTTTGGATACTTATCCACATGCTTCTTTCACTGTTGTTTGCGGACATTTACCAGCCCCATTGTTTGAGGATATGCCCAACCTCGAGCGTCTCATTGTGCTAGAGCCACAACGCTCGCTGAAGCGTTGGTATAATCTCTGGAAAAAATGTCGCGGCACGCGCTTTGATCAAGTCATTGATTTGCGTGGCTCTTTGTTGTCTTACTTTTTGCGCACTAAAAAGCGTTTTATTTGGCAAAAGACGCATGCTGTTACGCATCGCGTTGAGCAACTGGCGGCACTGCTGCGCTTAAAGCATGTTCCCTTGCCCCATGTCCACCTCTCAGAATCGCGCCAAAAAGCAGCAGATGCGCTTTTTGATTTCGCGTCGTCTCCTGTGATTGCCTTAGCGCCTGCGGCAAATTGGGTGGGTAAAGAATGGCCGGTTGATCGGTTTATTGCACTCATGCGTTTGATCCAAAAAACGATGCCGCGCTTTAAAAAAGCGCGTTTTGCCATTTTTGCAGCACCCCATGAGCGTGATCAGCTTGGGCCCTTGTATCAGGCCTTTAGCGAAGAGGAGATCCTTGATTGTGTTGGGCGTGTGGACTTGCTCACCATTGGGGCTCTTTTAAAAAAATGTACGCTTTTTATTGGGAATGATTCGGGGTTAATGCATCTAGCGGCTGCCGTTGGGACGCCAACATTTGGGCTGTTTGGTCCTAGCCTGGATGAGCATTATGCACCCAAAGGGCCTTATACAGATTATGTGCGTACGCCTGAGTCTTATGAAGAGCTCATGGCGCGCCATGAGGCTGGTGCTGCGGGATCGCTCATGACATCCCTTGAGGTTCAAGATGTGTTTATCCGTATCCAACACTTTG
>JBQCDM010000124.1:0-6492 GCA_051961235.1 Nucleicultricaceae bacterium (SeqCode) | reverse complement strand
CAACCGCCCAAAAAATTATTGATGCCACGACAGAACAAGACCGCATCGGTCTTTTTGGCAACACCCCTTACTTTGGGGGCCGCGCTATGGAACATTTACTTCAGAATTCGACGCCTTCACAGAAGCGAACTCTCATCCATCTCCCCTTTTCTGGAGCGCCCAATACATTTAGTGATCGCAATGTTTTTTCATCAGCTGACGATATTGTGACTGCTGAACGTTATGCACATTTCAAAAACCGCCTTGAAACACTAGGCCTTAGCCCTGAAAATCCTTCAATGATGGAGGGGACAACCTATTTTGTTGATGTGATTGGGTCAGGTTCAGGCCCTGCTTTTACTATGGAGACCATTCTTCGGGAATTCTCACGGAAAAATCACGAGACGCATCCAAACTTTGAAATCATTGCGTTAAACGAATTTCTTGAAGATGACGACCGCAATATGGCGATTGCTTCTAAGCCTGCAAACGATGGAGAAACAGTCCAGCTCAGTTTCCCTTCGAAAGAATCGTGCCATTTCAGTGTTCCTGCACGTGTCTTCTATTTAGAAGGACATGGACAATTAGATTTTATACCAGATCAATGTCCTGCTACGCGTATTGTACCCAAATTCAATGCTAAATTTTGGTCACCCTCATTCGATCATATTTTAAAGGCTCCTTTAAATTCTATGGCACAAATCCTAGTGGATCATTTTGACGAGAATTTAAAAGCTCTGGATTAAGAAGAGCATTAACTCAAAATCAAAATAGTCTTATGAGGCCCTTTAAGAAGAGAGCTTGCAATCCCTCGTTGATCATCACTTGAAAGTTAAAAACACCCAACCATTAAAGCAATATTAACTTTATGAGAGCAAAATAAAACAATAGCCACTTGTAACTTTTAATAATTATTTTTTAATTGGAGATTTCCATGAAAAATTCAAATAAATTTTATTATGGTTTTTTAATGTCGATACTTTTGCTATCGACGTCTTTTAATTCTAGCACTGGCCTTGCTCTTAGTGATCAGCCTGCTTCAATGTCTACAAATGTAAAGAATTTAGATGAAGCTCAGGGCGTCATGGCGCGTTGGAAGGATGAACAGTCAAAAACATCAGAGCTTCTAAAGCAATACAACAATGTTATTGCGAGTTATGAAAAACAGCGTGTTTCCTTAGGCAAACTTAAAACGACGCTCTCAAGTATGGCAACCCAGCCTTTAGAAGCACAAGAGAAATTTATAATGATGCATGAAGATTTAGCTCTTAAAGCTGAAGGAAAATCCACCGAAGAAAAGTTAAAGGCGATGATGGATAACCTCGATGCCAAGTCGCATAATGTTGAGGAAGCATTGCAAAACTATCAAGCAAAAATAAAAGATGCAGAAGGTAACCTTGATTTAGTAAATAAGAAAATCGAAAAAGGTCAAATCGTCATTGATAGAATGAAAAATTTCAAGAACCGCATGAACCAATTTGAACCTCTTGATAAGACAAGCCCCAAAACAGCGGTGGGTTCCGATAAACCTGAACCAAGCAAAAGCAGAGTAAGTCAATTGATTAAAAAATTTGAACAATAATGTTTTGTATTGAATTGATCTCATAAATTTTCAAAGGCAGGAAGCAAATGTCAAAACATCATGGGAAAAGAAAACCAGAAACCAAAATTTAACAGAGAAACATGCCCTGCCACTGGAGATAATGAGGATTCTACTTAGATTGATGATCATAAAGATTACCAAAAGAGTTTAAATGGACGAATGGAACGCTCCTAAAGGGTCAACAAATGATCGGCCATTGCAATTACCAAACTGCCGAATATAAAGATGGTGAAATCAAATACCTCCAGCAATTCTAGCTATTGTGCGGCATTCATCAATGATGGGCCTATCGTGTGTATCAACAACTTGGATAATCCATCCTTATGGATCTATGATCATCGTTACTCCATTCGGGCAATTCCTGAAGAAGCAGGGGGTAATTTAAGTACAGAAAAATGGATTCAAGTCACAAATATTAGCCAGAACAATCGAATCATTGTTGGTACACTTTAAAAATCCTTAGAAGAAGATCCTACTGCCTTTATGGCAATCCTTCCACCACAGTTGTTTGAGAAGCAATAAACAAAAGAGCCCCTCTAATCTGGGCTCTTTTTTAGCCCCACATCAAAGACTGCCATTATTGTCTGCTTGAATTCAAAGCCAGCCTGATACAATCTTTGACAAAATAACAAAAATAGATAATTACCTAATTAAAAAATGTTTGAATTTTGACAATCAGTAATGCTAATTTTTTTAACAAATTAGAACCATGGAGTTAAAAGCGATACACATGAATAACTTGTTAAAATTTTCTTTATTCCTATCTTTAAGTATCAACTCTATTGCGTGTGCCTCACGCCTGTCTTTGCAAGAGGAGCAAGAGCTAGAAAAACGGGCTAACTCTATTGAGGTGCTCCATAAGATTATTTTAAGAGAGCGTGCACGAGAAGAAAATCCAAGACCTATTGTTGCCACGAGTCGTAAACATCCCCATCAACAAACCAGAGTTGCTGAGGAAGGGCGCACCATAAAACAGAGAAAAACGACGAATACATCTAGAGCAATCATGAAGGCCACACCCATCGATAAGGAGTTGGAAATTGCGTACCCTCAACCTCAGACTATTCAAAAAAATTCTGTAGTGATTGACCTAGAAGACGAAGTAAGCTTAGAGCGCGCACTTAATCAATATAATCCAGAAAGACAACGTAATCGTATTGAAGAAATTTATGTCACATGGTTTAGAGAATTGGATACAAAGTCCGGCTTACAATTTGCACAGAAACAAAAGCAATTCTTTGAGGATAATGATCCTAATAATCCATTTGTCAATTTTATGGTGCAATTGGAGATGCAGATGGCTAGAAAAAATCTGAGAGAGCTTGCTGAGTGTAATCCAATTTACCCAATTTTAATCAAGGCGGGATTTACTCCTAAAGAAATTAAAAATGCCAAAGAAACATTATTCTTGAATTTTTACGACGAATAGACAACACAATTTTCCAAGCTCTATTGTAAAGAATGAGGGCATAGGATTTTTGGCATGCTTGCATGGGGAAAAAGCACTTTATATTGATGACCCGATTACCGAAACGTCATCGAGAGGAAGAGACTGTTTTCCCATGCTATCGCCGAAGCAAAACAAACAGGATGTGATGAGGCGTTAAATTATCTCCCTCCTTTCCTGATTTTATTCATTCTCGAAATGAACCTATTTTTCCTTCTCCTTGCAAAAACTCTTTTACTTCCTCACCCCAACGCGGGCTCTCCTCGCCTTGAGCATGTTGCGATCTATTAGGATTGGGCGTGTCTTTGCTTTCAAGTGCATGCTTCTTCAAAGACGTAGGTGAAGGCTGAAACTCTCTTTCTTTCCGTTGAATGGCTTTTGCAACATTTTGAGCAGAGCCTTTAATCGCCATAAGTCCGAGCCCTAGCAGGAAGCCAGATCTATTGGTGTTGTATAACGACTAACCCTAACGACAATAGTGTTTAATGTCTTTGGTGTGAACGTGGGAGAAGAGCTATACCGAGCGGCATTACCAGCAGCAAAGACGACATCATCAGTATCTTGGTTAAGCACATACACAAAGACTGTTGCTGCAAAGCAGGCAATGTTAATGGCTTGGTCGAAGGCCTGTCATTAGGGTGCTTGAAATTTGAAATCCTTAAATTTCTAAGTCTTTCGGTTCTTCAAGGATATTCATAAATTCTTCAAAATTCTTGGCCACAAAAGAAATATCCTTGCCGATAATGGCACCATGTCTCCAAAGTACAATCGACGGATCTGGATTACTCCTCCCATCACGGTAGTCAAAACAAATAAAATCTCCGCCACCAGTATCTGCAAAAGCAATAAGTCCTTCAGGAAAAAACTCCGGGGGATCTTGAAAATAATGGAACATATTAAATTTATCCTCGGGATGGAAAGGGATGAATGCTCTTATTCCTGAACCATGTATTTCTTGAAATGTAGTATCAAAATATTTGAAATCCTCCTTTATAGGCGTTCCTCCATCATGATTTTGTACAAGTTGCACATAAATTTGAGGAAGCTTAATCCCTACTTTATTTTCCCAGTCAGATATAATTTCTCTATTAATGATTTTTCCAGCATCAGACCACTGAACATTTTCTTGAAACATGTATCACTCCTATCCTTGAAAGAATCACATATCGTATCCGCAAAAACTCGATGGCATTGTCTTTAATGGCTATAGCTTTTTCCTCCTTTAATTTTAAACGCCAAGCACACAAAGCTTCTTTTGAAATTGATGATGCTCTGAAGAGTATAGTTAGTAAGTAACATTATTTATTTTTTTACGTTAAAGAAGTTGAAAATGGGTTTTCAATTAATTTTAGGTAGTATTAATAAAATTTTAATAAGCAGAGAAAATAATAATGTAGCGAATCATTTTATATAAGAGAGGCTCATGAAAATCATGAAAATCATGAAAAACGTCAACATTCTATCACTCTGTCTTTTAGCATCTTTTTTACATGGGCCAGTTTTTGGAACGCAAGAACAGAAAATGGAATGCCCACCCATATTTAAAAATAATATAATTGGCAGCCGTCTTACCATCACCACGCCATCTCCTATCCAAGGAAGATTAAGTGGAGATACGTGTGAATATTCATTTATGGCTAAGGCCGTACCCGCGTTAACACCAACCACAATCCCAACACCCGCACCTCAAAAGAAAGTATCTCCTTTAGCGGACTGCTCATCTGTTCAAATAGGACAAGCTGAAATAGGTTCCTATGAAATGGAAGACCCAAATAATGTCGTATTTATGATGGGTGAGCACCATAACCCCCCTACCAAGGAGGTTGTTGTGTCTCAAGATGGAAAAGAGTTTACCATTGTTGGGGTTGAAGCATCCTCCAGTGACAAAGCTTTCCTTGGCAAGCCGATTCTTGAATTCATGAAAGCACACAACATAGATAAGCTGCAGTATAAGGGTAAGGCTATGGGCTCATGCGTTTATGTGGCAGAATTTTCAGATGGAAATATTATTGCGTTAGTAAAATAGATGCATTGACCGCTTTTTTCTGAGGATCAAGAAGAACAGATCTGCAGAAATTGCGCGAATCTCTAAATTCCACAGGGTTTCTGAAGATTCACTCTTTACTCGAGAGAGTATAGGTGTGATCTTCAGGATGCCACGCGATAAGACGTATTCGCTCCTGCAATCTTTACAAAACATCAGGGCATAACGGCAAAATGCTGAAAAAACAATCTGGCTAATCATAAAAAGTGCCCGCTTAATCGTCCCTATTATTTTTTACTGACCATTGATGGCCGCATGTGCGGCACTTTCGATTGCGGGTTTCTCGCATATAGAGGAAATCAAGAAAAAGAAATATCAACAATACGAGAAAAAGGGGCGGCTTTAAACGTGCAACGTCATTGGATTGGCATAGAGGACACGTATCAAAGGCCTCATAATCTGAAACAGTCGCCGCTTCTTTAAGAACTTCAATGGCCTCCTCAAATTGAGACGCCAACACCATGACTCGAACCCCACCTAAAGCCTCTGAGTATAACCAATTGGTAGACAACATCTGATCATCAAAGATAAAGGCACTAATTCCGGCCGCCTCGAGCCTTCCTTTGATGATATGCGCTTCAAGAATTTTATCCGTTCTCCAGATGAGAACAAGAGGATTTGACATGTGAGGGCCTCATAAACATACACGTTATTTATAGCAGGAAAATAGGAAGGCGCGAAGGACTTCCGATTAAACACCTCACCACTCAAAAAAAGCGATGCGTAGTAGCGGAGGATGTGTAGGAAACAGCGTCACCAAAAACCACATGAAAGGGCAATGATTTCATCCTTCGTGAGGCCAATCAAGCGCACTGTCTCTGAAAGATGCTGGTAAATTCGATACTCTTTGAGATTTATGAAAGACCCCCAGAAGAATAGGCATTCATCAATTTCTAACAATAGGAACTCGATAAAAATGCATCGCACAATTTGCTCATTGAGGAGCAAATTTTAGACGAATGATAAAGTATGATCTTTTATGACATACGTTCATTGTCTGATAAAGAAACTGATCCCCTCTAAGTTTGGACACAAGGTAAGGAATCGGATCTTATTTTCTCTTCTTTTCTAAGCTATTTGTTTTCTCTTACCATTCTACTTTCTAAAATACTCGGCATAGTTGTTAAGAGCTCTTTTTCCATTACGCAATCAAATCGAAAAACTGACGCATCAACTGCTGTTTTAATGGCCCATAAAATCTCTTGCCAAAATTTTTGCGGCAAATAAGTCATCATAAAATCCTCGGAAACAGAGAGTATAGCGACCCCACCTTTGATTTCTTGAAGATGGCAGAGCGTAAACCAGTCTTGAAATCGCTTAGCCCCTAATCGCTCGAGAAGAGCCAATTTAAAAGCACGATCATGAGGACTGTGAAATTCCAGTGTTGATTCATAAATTTCTGCATCGGAACTCACTAGG
>JBQCDM010000123.1:0-4346 GCA_051961235.1 Nucleicultricaceae bacterium (SeqCode) | reverse complement strand
TCCATTGATCAAAAAGAACAATGAGATTAAAAGCGTCACCGCGCACAATGAACTTTGCATCTTCTTCTGGCAAGTTAAGATCCAATAACGATTTACGCACAGATTCTTCTGTCCAACCGAGGTCATTAACGTTTTTTAAAATGTTTTCAAGTAATCTATTAGAAAGTGCGTCGTCATAATTCAAGATGCGCATGAGATTCCTCTTTATTTTTTATCAGCTTCCGATTATATAAGTATAATGTTAAAAAAACTACAGTGCTTGAAAGGAGAGTGAATATCGTTGCAAGTTTTAGTTCGGGATAACAACGTTGACCAAGCATTGCGTTCTTTAAAAAAGAAATTACAACGCGAAGGTTTGTTTCGCGAAATAAAGTTACGTCGCCATCATGAGAAACCGTCGGCTACACGCCTCAGAAATAAGTCTGAAGCTATCCGTCGCATTCGCAAGCTTCTCCGCAAGCGTTTAGAACGTGAAGGTTATTAACATTATTTTGTTAGAGAAAAGCCCTAAAGTCTTCACTTTAGGGCTTTTTTTTGGCTTTTTAAACGCATGGTGCAGGAGGATTACACCTCCTGCACGATCATCCTTAGTCAATTGCTTTGATGACTTCTTCACAGACCTTCTTTGCATCTCCAAAGAGCATCATCGTGTTATCACGATAAAAGAGCTCGTTATCAACACCAGAATATCCAGCCGACATGGAACGCTTCACAAACAAAACCGTTTTTGCTTTTTCCACGTCCAAAATAGGCATGCCATAAATCGGGCTCGATGGATCTGTTTTTGCAATAGGATTCGTCACATCGTTTGCACCAATAACAAAGGCAACGTCTGTTGTTGAAAAATCATTGTTGATTTCTTCAAGTTCCAATACGTCTTCATAAGGAACATTGGCTTCTGCCAACAAAACGTTCATATGCCCCGGCATACGACCTGCAACAGGGTGAATGGCATAGCGCACTTTGATCCCTTTTTCCTTCAATAGTTGAACCATCTCACGCAGAGCATGCTGTGCTTGAGCAACCGCCATACCATATCCAGGCACAATGATAACAGAACTACTATTGGAGAGAATAAAGGCGGCATCTTCCGCACTACCACTCTTATAAGGGCGCGATTCTCCACTTTGAGCAACAACAGCAGATCCTTGATCTGATCCAAATCCGCCTAAAATCACGTTAAAGATGGAACGATTCATCCCCTTACACATAATGTAGCTAAGGATGGCACCAGAAGATCCTACAAGTGCGCCTGTAATGATAAGAAGATTGTTCTGCAAGGTAAAACCAATCCCAGATGCAGCCCAACCCGAATACGAGTTCAACATGGACACCACAACAGGCATATCAGCACCACCAATAGGTAGAATAAGAAGCAATCCAATGGCCAAAGATAACAACACTAGCAAAATAAAATACAAGTGAGACTGGTCCATGACGAAAGCCACAATGAGTAATACAATGATTATACCCAGTGCCGCATTCAAGAAATGTTGCATTGGGAAAACCAAAGGCTTACCACCTAATATTCCCTGTAGCTTCAAAAATGCAACAACCGAGCCGGTAAAGGTAATGGCACCAATCACAACGCCCAAAGACATTTCAATCAGGCTTCCTGTTTTAATAAATCCTGGGATACCAATATTAAAAGCCTCAGGATGCAAAAATGCAGCCCACGCCACAAAAACAGCCGCAAGACCGACTAAGCTATGGAACGCTGCAACCAATTGGGGAAGTGCCGTCATCTGAATACGAAGAGCAATGACGCTTCCAATAACACCACCAATGATGAGCCCTGCCACAATCATCGGCATGCTGACCACTTGCGTTGAAAAGAGCGTAGCACCAATGGCAAGCGCCATACCTGTCATACCAAATATGTTACCACTTAAGGATGTTTTTGGAGACGACAGACCTCTTAAGGCCATAATGAAACAAAATGAAGAAATAAGATAACAAATCGCTAATAAATTGGAACTCACGTAATACTCCTATTTCTTTTTCATAAACATACTCAGCATGCGCTGAGTTACAATAAAACCACCAAAAATATTGATTGCTGCTAAAATCACGCCCAGAAATCCAAAGATTTTGGCAAATCCAAAATCAGCAAGGCCGCAAGACAGCAAGGCTCCAACGATAATCACGCTTGAAATCGCATTAGTCACCGCCATGAGGGGGGAATGCAGTGCAGGCGTTACCTTCCAAACCACATAATATCCAACAAAAATAGCCAATACAAAAACCGTCAGTCCCATAATGAAAGGTGATACGGCTTCATTTTGCATCACTGCTTGTTCAGCTGCTTGGCTTGCCTTAAGTGATATCTCTTCTATGGCACGGCCTTGTTCAACCATATCCACAAGCTTTGTATTAAATTCTTTAATCTGTTGAATGAGTTCTTGAAAAATCATTCTACTCTCCTTTTGTTTTAAACAATGGGTGAACAAGCTCACCTTGATGCATAAGGGTGGAGGATGAAATAATTTCGTCCTCAAAATTTAATTCAACTTTCTTCTCCCCTTTGCTCACAATCAAATCAACTAAACTATAAATGTTACGCGCAAATAAAGCGCTCGCATCTCGTGCAATACGGCTCGGTAAGTTTGGATATCCTATAATCCGAACACCATTTACGGATACAATTTCATTGAGTTTACTGGCCGCACAATTTCCGCCTGATTCAACGGCCATATCGAGAATGACAGAGCCTGGCTTCATTTTTTTTACCATCGCCTCAGTAATTAATTGGGGAGCCGGTTTGCCTGGGATCAGTGCTGTTGTTATGACAATGTCATTCTTTTCAATTTCTTGTTCTATTTTAAGAGCCTGAGCTTTTTGATATTCTTTACTCATCTCTTTGGCATAGCCGCCACCACCTTCACCAGACTCAACCGTATCCACAGATACAAAAGTTGCCCCAAGGCTTTCCACCTGCTCTTTAGCTGCCGCTCGCACGTCAAAGGCCGACACAATAGCGCCCAATCGGCGCGCGGTTGCGATCGCTTGAAGGCCTGCTACACCTGCGCCCATAATCAAAACACGTGCAGGTGGAATCGTACCAGCCGCGGTCATCATCATGGGAAATGCCCGATCTAAAAGCGCTGCGCTTTCAATAACCGAACGATAGCCCGCAAGGTTTGCTTGAGACGATAAAACGTCCATGCTTTGCGCGCGTGTTATTCTTGGAACCAATTCTAGAGAAACACACGTCAACTTTTTAGCTTTAAATGCCGCTGCATGATCTAAAAACGTGTACGGAGAAAATAAGCTAACCAAAATGGCTTTTTCTTCAATTGCACTTAAAATTTCTTTTTCATCGTCCCCACCCAACCCAGGGCGCTGAATGCGTAAAACCAACTGAGCGCCCTTTAGAGCCTCTTTCGCATTTGCAACAATCGTAGCGCCTGCCGACTTATACTGCTCATCAGAAATACTGGCACTCTCGCCTGCCGACTTCTCTATCACAACATCAAAGCCCAAAGCATTGTATTTCTTAACAGTCTCAGGTGTTGCAGCCACGCGCTTTTCATGTGCTGCTTTATCTTTTAGGATCGCAATTTTCATTGTGTTTCACTCAATTTAATTAAATTTAGTCCTTGTATCACACTTTCCTAAAATTGATAACCCTCCAGAAAAGAAATTTAGGAAAATGTGATAAAAATTATGCCTCGTTTTTCTAATGCGATTTTTCACCTCGTATGTTACTCTAAGAGAAAGATAAAAGAAAAAGGCGATTGATCTCATGAAACACAACAAGATTCTGCTGACCTGCCTCTTGACTTTGCTTACAACACCTGCTGTTTGGGCAAATCCAGTTAAACATTTAATCATTCAAAACAACGGCATTAGAAACCAAGTTTTAACGCATCATTTAGTTGAGCTCAATTTTAAGGGACACGTTGTATGGACGAATCTGCCCGCTTTCAATACTCATTTTAGAGAAGTGCTTGGCCAAGCAGACAGCAACTATCAACGCGTTGTTGATTCTGAGATCCAAAACTTTTCTGGGGTTTATGAACCTGGATCCATTACAGCTAAAATCCATGACAACACGCCGCCCCTTAACAATAAATCCGTGGTTGCCACGTGCAAAAACGATAAGCTTATTCACGGTTATTTTCATAACGTAGTGCTTAAGATTGATCTCAATAAAAAATGCACCATTGAAGAATATAATATTGATCTCAAATGAAGAAGCAAAACATCTTACCTTTAATCAGCGTTTTGGCTCTTGCTGGGTGTGATAGTGGATCTTGGAGACGCCAGGATGATTTAATGGCACGTGGCTGGGCTGAAGTGCCGGAACCGTTCAATCCTCCTCAGCTTTATTGTTATAGAACCTT
>JBQCDM010000122.1:0-2690 GCA_051961235.1 Nucleicultricaceae bacterium (SeqCode) | reverse complement strand
CTGTCCCCACGCGGGGGGTGAATAGCGCTCACCATCAAGCAGTTCGAAGCCCTGGTACTGGTGTTGTTGTTCATGCGTATGCGGCGGATGGCGTTATTGCAGGCATTGAAGTGCCGGATCTAAGTTTTTGCTTAGGTGGTCAGTGTCATCCAGAATTTAAAGTAGATCCTTTCGATATCCGGATTTTTGAAGCTCTTATTGCAGCGGCACGGTTGAGATGAGCCATCCTTCGCACCCAAGCGGTGATAAAATAGCAAAGATTTTGGCGTCACATGGGCTTTGTTCAAGGCGAGAAGCAGAGCGCTGGATTGAATCTGGGCGTGTTACCTATGCGGGAGAAACTCTCTTGGACTGCGCTCTTCGCATTAAAGATCTTGAGCTCCTTCGCGTCGATGGGAAGGCGTTACCAAAAAAACCAGACTTGCGTCTTTGGCTTTATTATAAACCCAAAGGTGTTATTACAAGCCATAAGGACCCACAAGGGCGCCCCACGCTTTTTGATCAGGTGCGTCATCTGGGTGATCACATTATTTCTGTCGGGCGGCTAGATTATAACTCGGAAGGTCTTATTTTGCTTACGAATCAAGGATCCTTGGCGCGATTGCTTGAGCTTCCTTCAACTGGAATAAAGCGCACGTATCGTGTACGTGTTTTTGGCCCATTGTCCGCGCATGATATTGATCTCATAAAAGAAGGCGTCGTGATTGAAGGGGTGCATTATCAAGGCGCTGATGTTGTGATTGAACATGAGGAAAAATCGTATCAATGGCTTCGCATGACGCTTATTGAAGGTAAGAATCGAGAAATACGGCGTTTGATAGAGCATTTTGACGGGCAAGTGACGCGCCTTATTCGTATTCAGTATGGCCCTTTTGCGCTTGGAACAATGAAACCCGATCAGTGTCTTCAGGTGGATTCTGCCGTTGTTGAACGCTTGTGTCGCGAACTTGAGGTTGATGATTTCACATGAGGATCGTAGGAGGGGCCTTAAAAGGCTCTAAATTGATGGGGCCTCAAAGTGATAAAACGCGACCAACGCTTGATCAAACACGTGAAAGCATTTTTAATGTTCTGACCTCACTCTTTTTAAAGCAGGGCTGTTCTTTTGAGGAAAGGATTGTTTTAGATGTTTTTGCAGGAACAGGTGCGCTTGGCCTTGAAGCTCTATCAAGGGGGGCAAAAAATGTATATTTCTTCGAAAAAGACTATGCAGCACTACGTACCATTGAACACAACATTCAGCATCTCAAGGTGGAAAAGGCCTGCCGTGTTATTCGAGGCGAAGTGGTAAAAGCACCATTTGCGCCAGAAAAAGCAGACCTTGCTTTTTTTGATCCCCCCTATCATCGAGATCTTCTCGCTCCAGCATTTCACGCCTTATATGATAAGGGATGGATAATGTCCGGGTGCTTTATTGTTTTAGAAATGGCAGTAGACGAAATAATTGTTTTGAAAAACACTCAGGTTCTTGTTGAAAAAAATTATAGAGAGACTAAAATATGTATTCTACAGGCAAAGTAATATGAAAAGAATCTTATAAAAAACGCTTTCCTTCTGTAATTTAGTTATACAAAATCTTGACAATTAATAAAAATTTTATTATAGATAGAATATTCTCAATATTTATTGGTGTTTTTCGACAATGAGCAAAGAAACGATTTTTTCGAGTGGCGACTTGGTAGTGTATCCTGCGCATGGTGTTGGTCGTCTTGAGGCGATTGAGGCGCAAAAAGTTGCGGGGCACGAACTGACTGTTTTCGTTATCACTTTTGAAAAAGATCGCATGACGCTACGCCTTCCTATGGCAAAAGCGAAGGCTTCTGGTTTGCGTCCTTTAAGTTCTGAGACAGAAATTAATCAAGCATTTGCAACTTTGGAAAAATCATCCAAAGTTAAAAAAGGCTTGTGGTCACGCCGTGCTCAAGAATATGAACTCAAAATTAACTCAGGCAAACTTTCATTGATCGCTGAAGTTATTCGTGATCTTCATCGAGGTGACAATCAATCCGATCAATCCTATAGCGAAAGACAAATTTATAAGGCAGCGCTTGAGCGACTTTCATCTGAAATCAGTGCAGCGCACGCTATTAATGAAGATGAAGTTGTAGGACGTGTGGAAGCAAGTCTTTGCAAGCGCACATCAAACGCCGCTTAATTTCTTTCCTTTTTATTCGTTTAATGAAGACTAAAATTGTGTGCATACATCCGGTATTCGGCTGGTGATAAAAGTGCACACGATGTCACTTGAACAGAATGTATTTTCCCCTCCAGAGATCTCTGCCAAAATAGCAAAAACTTTTTAAGCTCAGGAAAATTAGGCGCTAAGTCATATTCTTGCCAAGTATAAGACTGTAATAAAAGAGGATAGTCAGGTATTTGATAAATGATTTCCGCAGTTGTTAGGCGGTATCCTTCTAATAAAAGAGACATTTCCTTCATGACATACCTCAATTATTTAATGATCTTATATTTAATTGTATGGGCAAATTTGTAAATAAATCATTAATATCTTACTTTACAAGATTTTGAAAAGCAGATATCCCTAATCAATATCGTATCATTTGTTTTATGGATGTAAAAATGGAAGATAATAGAACGCTTGTGATAGAAGAGCCAAGAACGGATAGCTATAATGTGTGGGCGATGCTCTGTCATTTGGGTTATTTTTCAGGCATGGTCGTTCCTTTTGG
>JBQCDM010000121.1:0-4979 GCA_051961235.1 Nucleicultricaceae bacterium (SeqCode) | reverse complement strand
ACACCCCAAGCAAAGCCATCTAGTGTTGTGTTAACGATGTTACCAGCCAAGTTACCAGCCATTGCGCCATATGCTGTATAGTTCATGCGTTCTTGTCTTTCAGTTTCAGCATCAACTGGTGCTGATCCTTGAAGTGCTTTTAATGTTTCGTAGTAAGATGTTGCAAGGAATGCGCCACCCATAGTGAAACCAGCTTTAATACCAAATTTTGGAAGCGCTTTTAACACTTCAGTTACTGTCATCTCTTCAGGGAAAAGACTGCGTATCGCTGAAAATCCTACTACAGCTGCGCCTGCTTGAAAACGAATTTGCTCAGGGTCATTGTCGCGCATCTGCGTGTCAATACCATGCATGAATAAACGTACTGTACCACCAACCACTGCAGCTTCTGCAAGGGCCTTAACAGCTCTTACTTTATATGAAGGTGCAGAAGGTTCTTTGTCAAGATCAAGGTTATCTGCAGATGCAAAAGATGCAGATGAAAGTGTTGTTGCCATCAAGAAAGACAACGCTATAAGATTGAATTTAGATTTCATTTATTTCTCCCATTCATAAGTAATTCAATTATCTCTCATGTGGGGGTAGTTTTTAATTTATCAAGCGCATGCCTAAAAAAAATTCAAAAACGTATATTAAATACCCCTTTCTTAATGAATATTTATATGAAAGTGCAATCAAAAAGCGGATTCAATAGGTGTTTCTGGGTTAGGTGCTTTATTGACAAGTTGAACATAGTTACTTAGAAAGGTGCTGCATTAACGAGATTTTTCATCAATAAAGGGAAAAGAAATGAAAATTAATAAAGTACTTGCCTATTCTTTAACGCTCAGTCTATTAACTTTTTTGAATATGGGTCTAGAAGCGAGTATGAGTCAAGATGAAGATCAAAATATAACAACAGATTCAGGCAACGCGCCAAAATTTAAATATCCAAAAGAGGTGATGCTAAAACTACGTAAATCTCCACTTGCCAATGAACCTCTGCCGAAGGATGTTCAAAAAGAGCTTGAGAGAACGGGAACGTTATCTCAAAGAAAATCAAAGCTATAATTAATAAAGCAATAAAAATATTATCTTGAATATTGTTGTAATCGATAATATATTGGCAAAGTTGACAAATCGGAATTAAAAATAAAATCAGTCATGCCATATAAAAATTTTTTATACATATCATTATTTGCAATATTTACATCAACCGCTCTTCATGCAGGCTTTCCTCTCGATCCTGATGAACATCAAGAGACCATTCAAAAAGGTCGAGAATTTAGGGCGGTTGGTCGCATCGAGTATGCGTCAATGAGTGAGAATGGTTCGACTGTTTCATCCCGGGCGTCTGGAACGCTTATTGATAGTGCCGACTTGGGGTTGCCAGCAGAATTTAACAATCGTGTTATATTAACAACGGGCCATACATTTAAGAGATTACTCGGATCTTTTAAGCGTGGTATGCCAAAACAATGCGATAATGAGGAAGCTCGCAAGCAGATGAATGCGTATCGTTTTTACATTGATGTGGAAAGCGATCAAGATAAACCCCCTGTTGAACAATTTTTTGAGATTCAAAACGTCTTTTTTAGTGATGTCTATCGTCCCCACAATAAGACGGGAAATCAGATGAACGATATTGCTTTTGCTATTTTGAAAGAGCCTATTCCTAATATTCCTCCCATAAAAATAATGAACACAACAGCTGACTCTGTGGTTGGATTAAATGTCCAGCGTGTCGGTTATGGGGTTTCTGGCTTTTTGAACTCTAATACATTTTTTTCAGACTCTGTGAAACGTTCCGGCGGCATGACAGTCACATCAGCAGATCCTGCTGGTGACATTTTGTATTATGATCTGCGGTCTGACATACTTGGCAATGGTGAGGACGAGAGACCTCGAGCTAAATCATTTACTTATCTAACACCTGGTTGTGATTCGATTACGTTAACGATTGATGGGCAAAAAAGAGCATTAGCGATTGATTCACTTAATTCATCAATTGATAGCCCAGAGCTTAAGCTGCTTTTAGGGCACATGAGTGTATGGCGATTAAAGTTTGAATTGTCAAGATTAGTTGCGACGATTAGTCTAAGATCCCATAACAGGATGCTTCTTCTGGATGAAATTGCGGGTGTTAAGCTAGATAAGCCGATCCGTATTTCGCGTGGTGTTCAAAATCCTTCTTTTCATTTTTCTGGGGATAGTGGTGGACCTGCTCTTGCTTACACGAATGCTGGGTGGGCCATTGTTGGCGTTACAGCGCGTGAAAATGGAGGCTTTAGAACTATTGATCGAACACCTTTTAAAGAAAAGCTAAAAGATTATATATCTAATAATCCCTACTTAAGTAGAATGGTGCCTAAAAGCTGGCTAGAACCTGTTTCGGCATCGGACGTTGATCAATCTGCTGATGAAAACCATCCTGTGATGCGTATTGCTAATGGTCCTAAGCTTATTCAAGAGTTAGGTGTTGAGGGGTATGTTAGCTGGCTCGATAAAAAAGATGGTCATTTCTTTAAACGACGCTGGTCGCGATTTAAACATAGTGTCACTTTAAATACGAACACATATTATTATCCATCCACAACAAGTGTTCTTATGTTTCCATGGTTTTTTGCCAAGGCATTTGCGCATAAGATGTTGAACGCGGAAAAAGGATTTAACCCTTCTGATTTGAATGCGCCCATTTATTCATTTAGCAGCATTAAAAAAAGTTAGAGGTTGTCCTAACGCGCTTAAGAAATGCCAGCCCCCATTGATTGAATTGACTTATTGTGCAGATGGGGTCTGGATTGTTAAAGTGCTATCCCACATGCCCTAGGAAATAAGATATTGTACAGCTCTATTGTCCCTGCAATAGGATGTTCTATCAGGCGTTCTTGTTTTTTAACTTAATTTAACTCTTTCTCATATGCCCTTCTAACTCTTTCTTGTGTTATCTAGGACAGTTCCAAAAGTCTGAATACACGCGACAATTGGGGTAGAGACTATTAAAAAGCTTGTGGCCTCAGGTTTAGAGGGATTGCATTCAGCGCTGATGCGGTGATCGTTTTACATCCAGAGGGGGTTTTTGATCTCGCAAACAAATCGAAAATGCGCCTAGTGCTAAAGGTTAGGATAACGTGGCCCCCCGCCCCCTTCTGGCACAGTCCAATCGATATTGCTGAGTGGGTCTTTAATATCGCACGTTTTACAGTGAACGCAGTTTTGGGCATTGATTTGAAGCGCAGACTTCCCGGCTGCATCTTGGATGATTTCGTAAACTCCTGCTGGGCAATAACGTTGTTCAGGCGCATCATAGAGCTTGAGGTTATAATCAATCGGAACCTTAGGATCCTTTAGTTTAAGGTGGCACGGTTGATTCTCTTCATGGTTGGTATTGGATAAAAACACAGAAGAAAGCCGATCAAAGGTAATGATGTTATCTGGTTTGGGGTAATGAATCGGTGTTGCCTTCGTTTTTTCAATGAGCGATTCATTGTCTTTGTGATGTTTAAGGGTCCAGGGTGAATGGCCTCTTGAAATATATGTTTCAAAGGCTGCATTCAACAAACCTGCCCAAAGACCAAATCGGAAACCTGGTCTTATATTGCGTACTTTTTTGAGTTCATCATAAATCCAAGACGACTTTAATCGATCATTCAAAGATGGACCTTCTTTTCCTTGTCGTAGATCCATGATGGCTTCTGCAGCAAGCATGCCAGATTTCATAGCCGTATGGGATCCCTTAATTTTGGGAACATTCATAAACCCAGCCGTGCAGCCAGCGAGAAACCCACCAGGAAAAGACAGTTCAGGAATCGATTGAAATCCGCCTTCTGTAAGCGCGCGTGCACCATAAGCAAGACGTCTTCCTCCAACGAGCAGATCTTCTATATGAGGATGCCGTTTAAGGCGTTGCATTTCTTCAAATGGACTTAGGTAAGGATTTGTATAATCTAACCCTACGACAAAACCGATGTAGACTTGATTGTTTTCAAGATGATAGATAAATGATCCACCCTAGGTTTTTTGATCAAGCGGCCATCCAATCGTGTGTGTTATGTGCCCGAGTTTGTGTTTTTTGGGATCAATCTCCCATAGTTCTTTAATGCCAAGACCATAGGTTTGAGGTGATGCATTGCGCCTTAAATTAAATCGTTCAATCACCTTCTTTGTAAGTGAACCATGGCAGCCTTCAGCAAGGACAATGTGCTCAGCCATAATTTCAACACCCGGTTGGTAACGATCCGTCGGATTGCCATATTTGTCTACACCCATTGGACTAGTTTTGACACCAATCATACGATTGGTGCCATCATAAAGGCATTCAGCGGCAGAAAAGCCTGGATAGATTTCAATGCCAAGACTTTCAGCTTCTGCTGCAAGCCAGCGGCAGAGATTGCCGAGTGAAGCAATGTAGTTACCATGATTCTTCATTTGCGGGGGAGTTGGTAGGCGAAAAGCACGCTTCTTTGTTAAAAAGCAAAACTCTTCACTTCTGGCTGGGGTGTTGAGCGGTGCTCCCTTCTCTTTCCAATTGGGGATCAATTCGTCGAGAGCGCGTGTCTCAATAACGGCACCGGATAAGATATGCGCCCCTACTTCAGCGCCTTTTTCCAAAACACAAATACTCAGATTCTGATCAGTATTGGCACATAATTGCTTAAGTCGTATGGCTGTTGAAAGACCCGCTGGTCCTGCACCTACGATTACCACATCAAAATTTAGCTGATCACTCATGTGCTTCCCTCGTATTTGTTTTTAATCTCTGCAAAAATTAAGCGCACTTTTAAGGTTTTATTAATACTTTTAAGTCTTTATTCTTCTTAAAACGTGCTTCATGCAGAGGCTTTTTATAATTGATGACTGCTTATATGAAATATATCAAGATATTTTTTCTAGTCGCTCTCCTTGCTTCAAATCTGCATGCTATTTTTGCCGACGATACGCTTGAAGTCAAATATATTAAAGAATTACCTGGAAACTGCTTTGGTCTTGATTTTTATGTG
>JBQCDM010000120.1:0-4254 GCA_051961235.1 Nucleicultricaceae bacterium (SeqCode) | reverse complement strand
AATAAACCCGTCAAGAATCGTGATCTTTGGGAGCGTTTGGATCAAGCCATCAAAAACCATCACCCGATTGAATGGCGTTGGGTGAAAGCGCATGATGGCCACCGTGAAAACGAACGCGCAGACTTTTTAGCGCGCAATGCAATCGTTAAAGCCTATATGGAAGAAACGCTCGCAGAAAATTCTTAAATTTTCTGAAGTTCTTCTGTTAGATGATGAATGTCATTCAAGATGGTCTGCACCTCTGTGTTTTGAAGCGTTTCTGCATCTAGATAGTTTAAATTACCTAAGTCCATATAGTTTAAAGTACTGAAGAAGTGTGATTCGAGGCTTTGGGTTGCCGGATTGAGGGCCAAGATTAATGCACATGTTTTCTCTTGAAGATCTTCAATAATCTTCTTCCTTTTTTTTAAACGTTCTACGCCCTCATCAAAGGTTTTAAGATTGGCCTCAGCCACATTCGGCCGGATTGCTTCCACTTGGGTGATACAGCCTTGGATGTTCCCATGGTGTTGCTGTAAGGACTGGAGAGCTTCTGGTAAAAATTCTCTCGAGCGCTCAACAAAAAACTGTATTACAGGGCCAAATTTAGAAACCAGATTAGATGTCTGTGTAGCTGTAGTTTCTACTACTGCCTTTGTTGGAGCTGATATTACATGTGTTGTGGTGCCGTCCTCTTGCTTTATATCTGTGATGACGGATCCAGCAGATAGCTTTTGTGCCGTTTGCGTTCTCTTTTCTTGTTTTTGTTTGATAACATTTGAGATCACTTTTGTGGCACTTAAAACAGCAAGCGCTCGTCGATTGGCCTTTTCTTTAGCATGTGCCTCTTGATCATCTTTTATTAGTGTATGGGCTTGTTCTGAAATCTCATTGGATTGGTGGTCTGGCGGCGTTGATGGTGCATTCAGGCTTTGGGTTAGAGGAGACGGCGAAGATGGGCGTTGTTCATCTTCATCACTTTGAAGAATGGAGGAAGAAGATGCCAAGAGCGTCCCGCTCCCCAGTATGAGTGTTGCCAAAATAAAGTAGAAACAAGCTTTTTTGCTTTTCATAGTCGCCTCCAGTTTTTTTATATTTGGGGTTAGTCCCTTTTTTTTATTAATCTACTGCAGAAAATTCTTAAATTTTTTGAAATTCCTCTGTCAGATGATGAATGTCATTCAAAATGGTCTGCACCTTTGTTGCTTGAATTGCTTTTGTATTCAGATAGTTTAGCTTACCGAGGATAATCGATTGGTTATCTTCTGTTTCCAGATTGAGGGCCTGGATCAATGCCCGTGTTTTCTCGTGAAGATCTCTAATAATATTGACTCTTTTTTTCAAACGTTCTACGTCCTCATCAAAGGTTTTAAGATTGTGCTCAGGCACATGCGGCCGGTCCACTCCTAATTGAGTGATTGAGGATTGGATGAGCCGACCGGAGAATTGCAAAGATGAAAGAGTCTCTGGCAAAAACTCTTTCGATTGTTCAACAAAAATCTGCATTACATCGTTAAATTGTATTATATTGCGATGTTGAGAGAGTAGTTTAAGATTCGATACGTTTGAAGCTGCAGCTTCTGTTGCAGCTTCAGACAGTGCTTTTGTTATGGCAGACATCAAACGTGTGTCGGTGTCGTCTTCTTGTTTTATATCTGTGATGGCAGATTCTGTTGATAGCTTTTGTATCGTTCGTATTCTCTTTTCTCGCTTCCGTTTAATGCCACTTGAGATCCTTTTTGAGTCACTTAAAACCGCAAGCGCTCGTTGATTGGCCTTTTCTTTAGCGTATGCTTCTTGATCATCCTTTATCAGGGTATGGGCCTGCTCTGAAATCTCATTGGATTGGTCGTCTGGCGGCGTTGATGGTGCGCCTAGCCTTTGTATTAGAGGAGATCGTGAAGATAGGCGTTGTTCATCTTCATCATGTTGATGAAGGGAAGAAGAAGCGGATGCCAAGAGTGTGCCACTGCTAAGTGTGAGTGTTAGCAAAGTAAAATAAAAACAAGTCTTTTTGTTCTTCATGATGATCACCCCCAGTTTTTTATACTTGTGACTCGCCCCTCTTTTATTGATCTATTCTTCAAATCCGGCATCCTTCAGCGCTTGCATCACATCTTGCCCAGAGAGAATTTCGCTGAGTACAATACCGTCTGGGGCTTTAGGACCAAAGACAATATTAAAGGGGATACCAAAGCGCCCATAATCTTGAAGGAATTGGGCAATGGTATCGTCACGTAAGGTCCAGTCGGCACTAATGACTTCGACTCGATCCGATTCCAGAAGCTTTTTAATCTCAGGTGTATTGAGAACAAGGGAATGATTCACCTGGCAGGTAATACACCACTTTGCATGCACATCGACAAAAACGATTTTGCCTTGGCTCAAGCTTTCTTTAATTTTTTGAGGATCAAAAGTTGTTGCCTCCTGTTGTTTTTGCTCTTCCGCTGTTTGAGGAATATCAGGGACAATAATCGAGATCGCAAAACATCCAGCAAGCAAGCTTGCAATCAGATAGGCGTTTTTCTTGCCCATCTTGAAGCTCAGAATAATAAGAGTCAAAAGAACACCAATGAGAATGCTTGAGATCAGGCTTTCCTGTTTGCTGATAATCCAGAGCATCCAAAGTACGGTTGCGATGAGCCCCCATCCGAGCACAAAGGTCAATCGTGTCATCCAGGCTCCCGCCTTCGGGAACTTGAGCCAATTTTTAGGTAGCACAAGTCCCAGCCAATAGGGGGTTGCAAAGCCTAAACCTAAAAAGATAAAGAGCATTAAAATTTCAGGGGTGCCCTTGGAAAAACTGTACCCTATAGCCGTGCCTAAAAAGGGAGCGGTGCACGGGGTTGCAAGGAGTGTGGCAAAAGCACCGGAGAGAAAATCACCGCTTAAGACTTTATACGTCGTTTTTTGCGAGCCAAGAATGTTGTTGATGCCTTTACTCATGCCAGCTGGGAGATGAATATCAAAAAATCCCCAAAGATTGCAGGCAAAAAGCGTCATGACGGCTGCCATGAATGTGAGGAAGAGGGGTTGTTGGAAGTGCATGCCCCATCCAATAGAGCCGCCGACGGCTTTTAGAGAAATAATGCCTACTGCAAAAAAGAGAAAGGAGGTCATAATGCCCATAAAGCTTGCTAAAAACCGCAGACGATATGAGAAGTCATAACTATGCTTTGATATCTTTTTGAAGGTCATCACCTTGAGGGTGAGAATAGGCAAAACGCACGGCATGAAATTGAGAATCAATCCACCAATAAAGGCCATAGCAATCATGGCGAGCAAAGATATTTCTGCTTTGGTGCTTCTGGAATCAGCATTATTTTTTTTGATAAGCAGAGGCGCATCTTCTGTTGGGGCCGCAAGGCCTGCTTCAAGCACAAAGTTAATTTCATCCTCAATCGGAACACAAAGCTCTTTGCACGCAACATATTTTAAGGTGCCTTTGAGGATAAGTGGATTGTTTGGATTATCCACATTAAAGGTAATAGGGACAATGGTTTGTCCTTCATAATAACGAACCATTTCGCCTTGATGCTCTATTTCCTTTGGTGTGGGCCATTCAAAGCGGACATTTGTAAAATTACGCGATGTGCCTTTCCAATGGATTTGAGGTTGGACATCTTCATAGGCTGAATTTTGGGGGTTGGGGGCATAAATTTTCCATCCCGGTTGCACGTTAAAAAAGATGCCAAGACGTACAACTTGATTGTCACCAAGCGCGGTAATGGGGCTGATAAGTCGAGCTGATGCGGGCACGGACTGAATCTTGCCTATTGGTGCTGCAGACGTCATGCTGATAGCGCATACATTCAAAATCAGCAAAATCAGAGTTGTAATTAACGATTTATTCTTCATAATTATCATCATACTCTCGGTGAAAGTTAGCTCCCATGACCTATAATAAAACATTTAAATCACTCGCTGGTCAATTACTAGTTGCAATGCCTCAAATGAACGATCCGCGTTTTGCGCATTCGGTCATTTATCTTTGCGGGCATGATGAACAGAGTGCCATGGGGATAGTGATTAACAAAACGATCGATTCTTTTTATTTTAAGGATCTGGCGGAACAATTGAATATTAAGATGGATAATGCATTGCCGCAAATCCCCATACATTTTGGGGGGCCGGTTGATATGACACGTGGCTTTGTCATGCATTCCACAGATTATGACCATGAGAGCTCTATTCTTTTGTCTGAGTATTTGGCACTCACCGCATCTCTTGATGTGTTAGAATGTATTGCACAAGCTCAGGGACCCTCGCATAAGA
>JBQCDM010000119.1:0-2588 GCA_051961235.1 Nucleicultricaceae bacterium (SeqCode) | reverse complement strand
GAATCATCGACAACGCTTGAGGCGGAAGTTGTTTTGGTTGCAATTGGCATTGTTCCTAATACAGAAAATATTGGTCTTGAGGCGACGAAAGTAAAGCTAGACCGCGGGCATATCGTCACTAATGGTTATGGTCAAACCCACGAGCCAGGCATTTACGCTATTGGTGACGTGGCAGGAGCGCCTTGGCTGGCACATAAAGCAAGCCACGAAGGTATTTTAGCCGTTGAGCATATGGCGGGGCAGCCGAATGTGCATCCGATCCACAAGGATGATATTCCAGGATGTACATATACCTCTCCACAAATTGCAAGTGTGGGGTTAACCGAGAAGCAAGCACGCGAACAAAACCTTGAAATAAGGGTTGGGCGCTTTCCATTCATAGGTAATGGTAAGGCTATTGCTTTGGGTGAACCTGAGGGGCTCGTTAAAACCATTTTTGATGCAAAAACAGGAGAGCTTTTAGGAGCCCACATGATTGGTGCTGAGGTCACAGAGCTCATTCAAGGTTTTGTGATTGGAAAAGTGTGTGAAGCAACGGATGAAACCTTTGTGCAGACAATTTTCCCTCATCCAACCTTATCTGAAATGATGCATGAATCAGTCTTGTCCGCATTAGGGCGAGCGATTCATATTTAAGGCGTGATGCTGGGAGGGGTGTTTTCTGGTGAAAGGAAGGAATTACCATGTCTTTAAAATCAAAGCCAGAATGGATTCGTGTTAAAGCCCCGGTATCAGAGGCTTATCACACAACAACATCCTTAGTACGCGCGCACAAGTTGAATACTGTGTGTGAAGAAGCGGCTTGTCCGAATATCGGTGAATGCTGGGCAAAAAAGCATGTGACTGTTATGATTTTAGGCAGTGTTTGCACGCGAGCGTGCCGCTTTTGTAATGTGGAAACGGGATTGCCTGACAAGCTCGATCCCCATGAGCCAGAGCGTGTGGCAGATGCTCTTGCTAAGCTTAACCTTGCGCATGTAGTCATTACATCTGTCGATCGGGACGATTTGCCGGATGGGGGCGCTCGTCATTTTGCTCGTACGATCGAGGCGATTCGATCACAATCACCCAACACCACCATTGAGGTTTTAACGCCAGACTTCTTGAGAAAAGAGGGAGCGCTTGAGATTGTGGTCGAGGCGAATCCAGATGTTTATAATCATAATTTTGAAACGGTCCCAAGGCTCTATCCTACGGTGCGTCCTGGTGCGCGTTACTTTCACTCGGTGCGTTTATTGCAACGCGTTAAAGAACTGAATCCTATGATGTTTACAAAGTCGGGTATGATGGTGGGGCTCGGCGAGGATAAAGCCGAAATTTACCAAGTGATGGATGATTTGAGAGCTGCTGATGTTGATTTTCTCACCATTGGCCAGTATTTACAGCCAACACCTAAGCATCACGAGGTGATACGATATGTGAGTCCTGAAGAATTCAAAGATTATGAAGCTATGGCACGTGGTAAAGGGTTTTTGATGGTATCCGCTTCACCGTTGACGCGATCTTCTTATCATGCTGGGGATGATTTTGTGAAATTGAAGGCAGCGCGCACACAAAAACTTAATCAATCATAGCTCGTTTAGGAGAGAAAAGCAGTATGCCTACCCATTCAGATACCTGTGTCTTACCGTATCGTGCTAACTTTCTATGTGATCTTGTTGCAGATATTGAGAAATATCCTGAATTTCTCCCGTGGTGCCGCGGCGTTCGCGTTTTGGAAAACAATGAAAATGGTATCAAGGCTGAGGTGACGCTTGGTAATGATTTTGTGACGGAATCTTATCGATGCTTGGTAAAGACTGATCATCCCTATCGCATTGATGTGATTTATGTGGATGGGCCTTTTAAATATCTAAACACCCATTGGCGTTTTATTGAATGTGAGGATGGTGTTGAGGAATGTAAGGTTGATTTTTTTATTGATTTTGAATTTCAATCCTCTCTCTTTCAAATACTCTTTCAAAAAGTGTTCGCAAGTGTGGTTGAAAGCATTATGACGGCGTTTAAGGAACGCGCCCATATTCTTCATCAACAAAACACCATGGTTGCTACTGCAACCAATCCATATCCATGATTTAAGGGAGATTATCACGTGGCTAAGCTCTATTTTTATTATTCTGCGATGAATGCCGGTAAAACAACGGTTCTGTTGCAGTCTGATTATAATTACCGTGAGCGTGGTATGGACACACTCCTTTATACACCTGCGATTGATACACGTGAATCCTTTGGCATGATTGCTTCTCGCATTGGGCTTAAAAAAGGAGCCATTCCGTTTGATGATGCGTTTAATTTTTTTGAGGATGTGAGCACTCGTAAGAGTGGGTTAGAAAATCTTAAATGTGTTTTGGTGGATGAATCTCACTTTATGACCAAAGAACATATCCAGCAGCTTTGCGCCGTTGTCGATGAGTTGAATACGCCAGTGCTTGCCTATGGACTTCGAACAGACTTTAAAGGAGAACCGTTTGAGGCAAGCAAGTATCTTCTTGTTTGGGCCGATAATATTGTTGAAATTAAGACAATTTGTCATTGCGGCAGGAAGGCGACGATGAATCAGCGCATTGATGAAAAAGGGGTTCCTGTTT
>JBQCDM010000118.1:0-2007 GCA_051961235.1 Nucleicultricaceae bacterium (SeqCode) | reverse complement strand
TGCAGGATATGGTTTTAACAAATCTCACTCCGCACCTTATGCATTGATTACCTATCAAACAGCATATTTGAAGGCGAATTATCCTGTTGAGTTCATGGCGGCAACCATGACTTTTGATTTGAACAACACAGATAAGCTGAGCATGTATCGCCAGGAAATGCAGCGCATGGGTATACCCTTGTTGGGTCCTAATATTAATGCGTCCTATGCTGATTTTCATGTGGAAGTTTTACCAGATGGCAGTTCTGGTGTGCGTTATGCTCTATCTGCGCTTAAAAATGTGGGGGTTGCTTCTGTTGAATTGCTGGTGAAGGAGAGGGATGAGCACGGACCATTTAAGGACGTTTTTGATTTTGTAAAACGCTCGGATTCTAAAACGTTAAATAAACGACAATTTGAGCATTTGGTAGCGGCGGGTGCATTTGATCAATTGCATCCAAATAGAGCGCAGCTCTATGCGCATTCAGACTTCATCCTTTCATTTTTAGGACAAGATCTGGAAGAGCGACACTCATCCCAGTCCTCTTTGTTTGGTGGAGCAGAAAGTGTCTTAGCTGGAACATCGCCTGCTTTGCCTGCAGGAGAAGCATGGTCGCCGCTTGAATCATCTCAAAAGGAATTTGAAGCGGTCGGATTTTATTTGAGCGCGCACCCGCTTCAATCCTATGAAGATGTTCTTCAAGATCTTGAGATGACACTCTCGAGTGAGCTTACGGATCGGCTGAGCGCGTCACCTCAAACCTTTACAATGGCTGGTGTTATGATCTCCAAGAAAGAGCGCGTGACGAAGTCTGGTCAACGATATGCGTTTGTTCTTTTTTCGGATCTCGTTGGGACATTTGAAGTGACGTTCTTTCCAGAACCTTATGCATTATATCAAGAAATATTGAGTGCGGGTGATGCTTTAATGTTAAAAGTATCGGGGCGAATTGAAGAAGAAGCGCTCCGGCTTAATGTACAAAGCATCAAAAAGCTCGCCTCTCTTGAAGCGGATAAAAATGCAGATCTTGTTATAGAACTCTGGGACGATTCAAGATTTGCGCTCAGTCAAATAGAAGAAGTTTTGCGGCATGTGCCAAAAGGACGCAATGTGATAAAAATCAGGATGCGCGAGCATGAGCGCCTTATTCAACTAACGTTACCAGGGGTGTATGATGTCACAACTGCACTTAAGGTTCAGTTACGATCACTCTCAGGGGTGAGGATGCTGCGGCATGCTTAGGCGTCGTTGGATTCCGTCCCCTAATTTTGATGATCGTCCAAACAATGCCTGTATAGAGTTTTTAATTATCCACTATACCGCTTGTGATCTTGAGTTATCGCTAAAGATTTTAACAGATGGTGCTTCTTCTAATCGGGTAAGCTCTCATTATCTTATTGCGGAATCTGGCGAAATTTATCACTTGGTGGATGAAGAAAAGCGCGCCTGGCATGCCGGTGTAAGTGCATGGCGACATTATCAAGGCATTAATGCATTTTCTCTTGGGATTGAGTTGGTTAATCCAGGTCATGGTCCGCATTATCGGCCATTCTCAACGCCACAAATGGCGTCTCTTATTGAGCTCTCGAGGGAATTAATGACGCGACATCCCATTCGAAAAGAATATGTTTTAGGACACGCTGATGTGGCGCCTCTTCGTAAGGTTGATCCAGGTTCCTTCTTTGATTGGAAGGCGCTTTCTGGCGCAGGTGTTGGAGTTTATGCCTCACATCAGCCACGCCCACATGATGCAAAAAGGTTGGATCCTCAAAGTATCGATCGGTTTTGGACGACACAACAAAGACATGTTATTGCCAAACTTTTGTCCGATTGGGGCTATGTTTTTGACGAAAATCAAGCGGGTGCATTTGAGGCAACACTTGAAGCTTTTATTGCGCACTATTGCCCTGAACATATATTGCACCTAGAGTTTCATGGGTTAGAGGCCATCCTGAGCCATCTGCTGCTGCAGCATTAAGATTAAGTGGACAAAAAAATATTACCTAAAATTTTAACTATATTTACCC
>JBQCDM010000117.1:0-8655 GCA_051961235.1 Nucleicultricaceae bacterium (SeqCode) | reverse complement strand
ATGCTTAAATGAACCCTATTTTATTGTTCATATATGTTAAGCACAAAAAGAAGCGCTAAAAGTTAAATGCTCAAGGACAGCTAAAACTTATAAATCCTGGATGAGTCATTCTCAATTGTGCTGAGGTGTGGAGAGAGACCTTTACGGCAAATTTTCGTTGTATTCGCTGAATCCTTGTGTAATATCTCAAGAATAGTTTTTAAACCCCAGAAGTTTGTTGTTTATATGGCTGAGATGAGTGTAGAGAAAATTTCAACGCGCGATGTCAAGCTGTGGCGCGCAATTATGATTTGGGCGTGCGGTGGATTGTTTTATTGTTATCAATTCATCTTTCGTGTATCTCCAAGCGTTATGACTGATGATCTTCGTGTTGCTTTTGATGCGAATGCGTTTCAAATTGGCAATATGTCGTCTTACTATTACGTTGCTTATGCGATCCTTCAAATACCGATTGGCCTCTTGTTAGATCGGTTTGGTCCAAGGAAGCTTCTGACATTATCATGTTTAATGTGCACCATAGGCGGCATCGTTTTTGCAAATGCTTATACGTTACCTGTTGCTTCGGTGGGTCGATTTTTGATGGGGGCCGGTTCATCGTGCGCCTTTATTGGTACTTTAAAGCTTGCAACGTTGTGGTTTCCGCTAGAGCGCGTTGGACTTGCGGCTGGTGTGACGATGCTTTTAGGATTTATGGGAGCGGCAGCAGGGACTCCCCTTGCCATTCTCATTGAATACTTTGGTTGGCGTGAGGTTATTTATCTTATTTCCTTAGGCGGCGTTCTTCTGTCTCTTATTATTTGGAGCATTGTGCGTGATGCACCCAAAGATAAGCTGGCCCTTTTGAAAGAAGCATCCGAAGGACAGTCTATTCTCTTTGGTCTCATTAAGGTTATTTCAACACCGCAAGTATGGTTGCTTGCTGCTTATGGATGCCTTATGTATGTGCCTATTGCCGCATTTGCAGATCTTTGGGGTGTTTCCTTTATTTCTAAAGTGTATGAAATTGACATTAAAGTGGCAGCACCGATGGTGACTGCTGTTTATGTGGGTGCTGCTTTGGGTGGGCCCATTCTTGCTGGCCTTTCTGATCGCTTGGTCAGTAGACGATTTCCTATGATTTTAGGCGCTATGGCAACGCTGATTCTTTATATGATTGTGATCTATACATCGTTCATTCCACAACCTGTCATGTTTGTTTTAATGTTCTTTTGTGGATTTTTCTTTACAGGGCAAGTGTTGTGTTTTGCATCCGTTTGTGAGCAAATCCCCGTTTCAGCTTCTGGCGTTGGTGTTGGCTTTACAAATATGATTGTGATGATGAGCGGCGTTGTTTTTGAACCTTTGGTTGGTTTTTTCCTAGATCAAAGCGCAGCTCAAACAGGCTCCGTTGCAGGCGTTTATAGTGTTGAGGATTTCCGTTTTGCGTTGATGTCTATGCCGCTTATGATTTTAATTGCTTTTATTTTAAGCAAATGGTTCATTCGTGAAACACATCCACGTCTTAACCAGAAAATATCGTAAAAGGAGAGAGCGTCTAGGACGATTACTGTTTGCGTTGTGTGCGTTTGTTTTGAGCAATCATCGTTTTGTCGTCCCATTCTTTTTGCTCTTTAAGCGCTTTTTCATGAGCTGCTTCAAGCATTTTTTTGTCCAAAATGGTCTCAAGGGTTTTCATTTCTCCAAAGAGTAGCTCAAGCTTAGAAAGTTCAGCCTGATACAAAAGATGTATATTCTCATGTTCTTCTCTTAATCGTTGCTTTTTTTGATTCATAACATCCGCGTAATGCTGAAAGGTTGCCGCAAGCGCTATATCATGCCCTAAGATCGCCTGCTCATGCATCAATTGGATCTCTATCTCGTGTATCGATTCGGTGAGTGTATTGAGGTGCTCTTCAAGATCTGAAATGGTGAGGCGTTGGATATCCACTTCTTGTTTTTTGAGACGAATTAGACGTTTTAAAACTGGGATCATGGTTTTTTACTCACCCGTTTAAAATAGTGCGGAGTTCCTCAAAACTATCCTCTATGGATCTGCTCTCTTCAATGGCTTGTGCAATAAATTTTTCAAGAGGTTCATAGTAATGGATGGCCTCGTCAATTTTTGGATCAGATCCCACCTTGTAGACACCGAGACGAATCATCTCTGCCATGTTCTCATAAGTGGCCAGCAGATTACGAGCCCGTTGAATCAGAGCATTTTCCTCAGCACTATGACAACCAGGTAGTGTCCTTGAGACGCTTTTGAGAAGGTTGATGGCAGGGAATCTGCCACGCTCTGCAATCGCTCTTTCTAACACGATGTGCCCATCTAAAATGCCCCTTACGGTATCAGCAACAGGTTCGTTGTGATCATCCCCTTCCACCAAAACCGTAAAAAGGCCTGTGATGTATTTAGGTTCTGGTTCTTCACGTCCAGGTCCAGCACGCTCAAGTAATTTGGGTAATTCTGAGAAAACGGTTGGCGTATATCCTTTGCTTGCTGTAGGTTCTCCCACAGCAAGGCCAATTTCACGCAGTGCCATAGCAAAGCGTGTCACGCTATCCATAAGACATAAAACTTGAAATCCCTGATCCCTAAAATATTCGGCAACAGCAAGGGTCATATAGGCTGCTTGACGGCGCATTAATGCAGGTTCATCAGAAGTTGAGACCACAAGGACTGATTTTTTGAGGCCTTCTTCTCCTAAGGCGTGAGAGATAAATTCTTTGACTTCACGACCGCGTTCGCCAATGAGGCCGATGACAATGACATCCGCCTTGGCATGTCGTGCAAATTGTCCCATGAATACCGATTTTCCAACACCAGAGCCTGCAAAAATTCCCATACGCTGTCCAAGGCAGCTCGGAAGAAATGTGTTAATGACGCGCACACCAAGATCTAAGCGTTCTCCAACCATAGCACGTTCATGGGCGGGAATCGGCGGAGATTTAAGAGGGTAGCGCCAAGGACCAAGTTTGAGAGGACCATGGTGATCAATCGCTTCACCAAACGCATTGATCACGCGTCCAAGCCAAGATTGATCGGGGAAAGCAGCATATTCATAGCCTAAAAAGTGAACCTTCGATCCAGGCCCCACACCCTCCATGCTTGAAAAAGGCATGAGGAGCGTTTTATTGTCTCTAAAGCCAACAACTTCCGCTTTGATCGATGTTTCATTTTTTGTGTGAATATCGCAGGCGCCGCCAATAAAGGATTTTTCTCGAGGTCCCATCACCTCAATCAACCCTCCAACCAAAGAAATCACGTGTCCACAGTATATCTCTGTAGGAATGCGCTCAACTTCTGCCAATAAACCCTGTAGCATTTTCATTTCTTATTTAATGTAAGACGTCCACCTATTCTATCTGTAAGATATGACGTTAGCATTACTTTTGCTCAATTATGGGGGAAGCTTATCGATATCAATAAAAACCCCTCTTATCCGATCTATCTTAATCGAAAAAATCTAGAATTAGAACTCTTTGATTGGATGATGCCAATATTCTTCAAAGAGGGGTTGTGAAGTTGTTCTTATTTCTTTTGATTCATGCTTTCTTTTTCGCCCGCCACAAAAATATGGGGGATGACTTCGTCAGCATGATTGACAAAGACAATTTCTAAACCTTCTAGATATTGAGATGGAATATCTCGAAGATCTTTTTTGTTATCAAGCGGAATTAATACCTTTTTGATACCATTGCGCTTAGCACCTAACAGTTTTTCTTTCAATCCACCAATAGGTAGCACGCGTCCTCTTAGGGTAATTTCACCTGTCATCGCCACATCATGACGCAGGGGTTTATTTAAAAGAGCTGAAAGAATGGATGAGAACAAAGCCGTCCCAGCAGATGGTCCATCTTTTGGTGTAGCGCCTTCTGGCACGTGAATGTGAATGTCATAGGTTTTAAACATTTCTGGATCAATGTTGTAAAACTTAGCGCGTGAGCGAATATAAGTGCATGCCGCTTTGACGGATTCTGACATTACGTCTCCAAGACTTCCTGTGGAGGTGATTTTTCCCTCTCCAGGCATAATAGCTGTTTCAATGGTCAGAACATCACCACCCACTTCAGACCAACTTAGACCATTCGAGATACCAACAAGATCCGCTTCGTGTTGATCCCCTTTAAGGTAATGGGGGACTCCTAAGTATTGCTCAGCTTTTGCAGTATCAACAAGAATAGGCTTTGGGCTCTTCGCCTCATGCAATTCACGGCTGGCCTTCCTGCAAAGGACGGCGATTTGGCGTTCGAGATTACGTGCACCTGCTTCGCGGGTATAGCCGTCGATTGTAAAACGAAGGGCGTCATCTGTAATAGAGATGTCACGATCGGTGAGGCCGTGTGTTTTGAGTTGTTTTGGCACAATGTGTTGCTTGGCTATTTGAAGCTTTTCTTCAAGGCTATAACCTGGAATATAGATAATTTCCATGCGATCCAGGAGAGGCCTTGAAAGCTTGCTTAAGTCATTGGCAGTTGCAATGAACATCACGTTTGACAAATCAAATCCAACATCAAGATAGTGATCCTTAAAGTTGATATTTTGTTCTGGATCAAGCACTTCTAAGAGAGCAGCCTGAGGATCGCCTTGTACGTTGCTGTCGATGATTTTATCAATCTCATCTAGAAGAATAAGCGCATTCGATTGTTTGGCGTTTTTTAGCGCTTCTAAAATGCGGCCATTGGTTGATCCAACGTAAGTACGCATGTGTCCGCGGATGGCAGCTTCGTCACGCACACCACCTAAAGAGATGCGCTGTAATGGTCGTCCTGTTGCACGTGAGATGGATCGTGCAAGCGATGTTTTGCCAACACCTGGTGCGCCTACAAAGCAAAGGATCGGTGCTTTTGCAAGTCCGACACGATTTTGGATGACGATTTGCTCAATGATGCGTTCCTTAACATCCGTCATGCAAGCGTGATCTTCATTGAGCACTTTTTCAGCTTCTGTAATATTGATGGGGGTTGCTTCTTCCTTTGCCCACGGAAGATCGAGTAAGTTATTAAGGTATTTTCTGATTTCAGCTGCTTCAGCAGACATAAAATCAGTTTGGCAAAGTCTTTCAAATTCAGAAAGAGCCTTTTCGCGAGCTTCTTCAGAAAGAGGTGTTTCTTGAATTTTATCTTCAAGACGTTGTAGTTCCATAGAAATATAATTTGCAGCTTTTTGAGCGTTTTTACCGCCGCCATCGCCATTAAAAAATGAGGGTTTCCACGCTTCAACGGGGGAAGATAAAATAACCAATGCTGAAAAAGTGGAGAGAAGAAATCGAGAAGTAATCTTCGACATGGAGTGGTCCTTATACAGTTAACCCTAAGGTATATGTGGGGGATGAAGTCGATATTTCAAGGATACAAGGCGAGAATTTAACCTCCTGTCTTTTGCTCTTTTGCAAGCCAGCGAAGAGTGTGATATCCCTCTTGTGGCGCTAAAACATTCTGAAGGGTGCTGAGCGCTTTTGTAAGCACTTCATCCATCTGCCAAGGGGAATTGATCACGATCAATCCACAACCATTAAGATTCTCTTTATCATAGGGTTTTTGAATGAAAAATTCTAAGAGCAACGTTTTGGGTAAATTCAATTGCTGGAGCTGTTCATAAAAACCATTGCAAATGTTTGGATCCTTGATGGGAAACCAAATCAAATACATGCCGTGGGCAAATCGCGCTAAGGCATTCTTTAGACCTTTAACCATGGTCTCAAATTCATCTCGCTTCTCAAAGGCAGGGTCAATAAGCACTAATCCCCGCCGCTCTTGTGGGGGAAGAAGTGATTTTAAAGAAATATAAGCGTCTTGATTAAAGACGCGCACTTTGGAATCTCCTCTAAAAAGATCGTTGAGCTTTTCAGCGTCCACGGGGTGTAGCTCGCTCAAAAGTAGGCGATCGCTCGCTCTTAAGAAATGGCGCGCAATGAGTGGAGATCCTGGATAATATTGTAAAGCTTGATTGTCGGCATTATAGGCTTTCACCACATCCAGATACAAATCAAGAGACGGATCAAGGGATGCTGCCTTTAAAACAAGATCGATGCCACGTTCAAATTCTTTTGTTTTTTGTGCAAGGGTTGAACGTAGATCATAGTGACCAACACCCGCATGGACATCAATAACACAAAAAGGCGTTGCTTTTTGTCTTAA
The DNA here is from genome assembly GCA_051961235.1 of Nucleicultricaceae bacterium (SeqCode). Classification (GTDB taxonomy): domain Bacteria; phylum Pseudomonadota; class Alphaproteobacteria; order Caedimonadales; family Nucleicultricaceae; genus JBQCDM01. The sequence goes on along the minus strand of JBQCDM010000117.1, from coordinate 2,535 downwards.
TTTATCAAGACAAAGTGTCAGAACATAATGTTTAATAACATCGGAGAAATTCCCCGCATGGAAAATATGACGATAATTCATGTGATTTAAGCCAAGACCTCTAGGGCAATGAAAGCTACTTTATCCAGCATTTAAGTATTTTGCAACGACATTTTTGTCAAAAACAGCAAGGAGTTGCTCATAAGACAAGATAGTCGAGATTGATTTTGTTTCAAGCATCTGAAAATGATGTTCAATAATCTGATGTGCTTGGTCTAGCAAGTGATGATGAACGTCAAGAGAGGCAAAGATGAAATCCTGCACACCGCTTTGTCGAAGACCTAAAATTTCTCCGCCACCTCGAAGACGCAAGTCTTCTTCTGCAATTTTAAAGCCATCATTTGTCTCACGCATGATGCGAAGGCGTGCTTCTGCGATTGGATTGAGTGGTGAGTCATAAAGCAAGATACAGACTGCATGAAAAGATCCACGTCCAATACGGCCTCGAAGCTGATGAAGTTGAGAAAGACCAAATCGATCAGCATGTTCAATGATCATGACAGTCGCATCCCGCACATCAACTCCAACTTCAATAACGGTTGTAGAAATTAATATTTTGTATGTGCCATCGACAAATTTGGACATCACATCGTCTTTTTCTCCTGTTTTCATGCGACCATGGATCAAACCAATTTGGTCTGGAAAGAATGCTTTTAGGGTTTCATAGCGTTCTTCTGCGGATGTTAGGTTGAGTAGATCTGAATTTTCCACAAGCGGACATACCCAATAAATTTTTCCGCCATTGTTGATTTCTCGAGTGAGTGCCTGAATTACATCGTTAAGCTTGAGTCTTGGAATGGTGCGGGTGTCAATTTCTTTGCGCCCACTTGGTTTTGTTTTGACGTATGAACAAGCAAGATCTCCATAATTCGCAAGAAGTAGTGTGCGCGGGATAGGTGTTGCTGTCATGACGAGCGTGTCAACATCTGTTCCTTTTTCAGCAAGGCGAAGCCGTTCGGATACGCCAAAGCGATGCTGCTCATCAATGACAGCAAGGCCCAAATTTTTGAAATGCACATCTTCTTGAATGATGGCATGGGTTCCAAAGATAAGATGAATGTCTCCCTGCTCAAGGCCAGCTAATATCTTTTGCCGGTCAGATTTTTTATCACTGCCCGTAAGGAGAGCTACCTTTAAGCCTAACTGCTCTGCAAGAGGGGAGAGCGTTTTGTAATGTTGTCGTATTAAAATTTCTGTGGGTGCTAAGAATGCGCCTTGATGATTGGATTCGATACGATCGAGAAGTGCCATGAACGCGACGATTGTTTTACCGCAGCCCACATCACCTTGAATAAGACGCACCATGCGATGGGGCGCATTCATGTCTTGTTCTAACTCTTCTAGCACCGCTTGCTGATCAGACGTTAGTTGGAACGGTAAAAGCTTTAGCGCTTCATGTTTTAATTTTCCGCTCACTTTGATGCATTGATTTCTTTTGTGAAGTTCTTGACGTCGTATGGCGTGTAGGGCGATTTGCTGGGCATAAAGCTCATCAAAGGCAAGACGTTCACACCAGGGGGTGTGAGGATTGAGATCAGACTCGTTCGAGGGATGATGGAGCTTATAAAGGGCTTCTTTAAATGTAGGCCAGTTTTTTTGATTCAGTAAATTTGCTTCATGCCATTCGGCAAGATTGCCCATGCCCGATAAGGCAGAGAGAATAAGTTTGCGTATTTGTTTTTGTGTAATACCATGCGTAAGTGGATAGATAGGCTCGCTCCCTACCCATTGTTCGAGTGTGTTGAGGGGCCCAATATGATCAGGATGGGATATTTGGAGGCCTTTATTGAATGCGCTAACTTTTCCTGAGACTACACGAGACGTTCCCTCGGGCAAGAGGGCTTTTAGATAAGACGTATTGGCATGGAAGAAGGTCAGTTCTAATTCTCCCCACGCATCAGAGCATGAGACGCGGTAGGGTAACTTTCGGTGCCGAGGCGGTTGATGTTTATCGATTCTAACAACTGCTGTTATGATAGTGCCAGGACAAGCTTGAGCAAGAGAATGGACGTGATGTCGATGAGTAACGCCCGTGGGCTTGTGAAAAATTAAATCACGGATTAATGAAATGCCCAGATTCTGGAGCTTTTTTAAAACTTCAGCACCGACACCTTTTAGCGTTGAGACAGGGGAAGATAAATAAGCTATAGTATTTTGGTAATTCACAGACAACCACGGCTTGATGAACGTCTCTCTTTCATACCATAAGAAAGCAAAAAAAGAACAGCTTTACTTTCGTAAAGCTGTTTTAGTTTAGGACAAATCGTGAAAGTTAAGCTAGGCCATTTTCTGCCTCATCTACGTCGTCATTGCGAGGACTAGGCACTAACTTTACTTTTGTTAAATCAAGGCGTGGTGTGCTCAAACTTGGTAATAAAGGCTTTTGAGACACAGCCCTTTTAGATGATAGTGTTGAAGATGATTTTTTTTCACTCAATTGTATCAGTCTTTCTCTCAAATCCTCATCAACAGGTGGGGTTGTGACAAAAGAGGGGT
>JBQCDM010000116.1:0-7029 GCA_051961235.1 Nucleicultricaceae bacterium (SeqCode) | reverse complement strand
TAAGATTTTTTCTATTTCGGGGCATGTGAATCAACCCTGTAATGTGGAAGAGAACTTGGGCATTCCCTTGAAAGAACTGATCGAGAAGCATGCGGGAGGCGTAAGGGGGGGCTGGAAAAATTTGCTTGCCGTGATCCCTGGAGGCTCATCCGTTCCATTGCTGCCAAAAGAGATTGCTGAAACAGTGACCAGGGATTTTGAGGCGTTAAAGGTGGTGAAGTCGGGTCTTGGAACAGCGGCTGTGATTGTTATGGATCAATCAACCGATGTGATACGGGCCATTGCGCGTCTTTCTCGTTTTTATATGCATGAAAGTTGTGGGCAATGCACCCCATGTCGTGAAGGAACAGGATGGCTTTGGCGTGTTTTGACGCGATTTGCTGAAGGACAGGGATCACGTGAAGAGATTGATCAGCTCTTGGAGGTAACCTATCAAATTGAGGGGCACACCATTTGTGCTTTAGGCGATGCAGCTGCTTGGCCTGTTCAGGGGTTGATTCGTCATTTCAGACCAGAGATTGAAAAGCGCCTTAAGCAAGGATATTAGAGATAAAATATAAGGATACAACGAACGATGCCAAAATTACTGATCAACGGCCAAGAAATTACAGTTCCTGAGGGATATACAGTCCTTCAAGCGGCGCAGTTGGTTGATGTTGAAATTCCTGTTTTTTGTTTCCATGAGAGACTTCAGATTGCAGGTAACTGTCGTATGTGTCTTGTTGAGCTAAATAATTCGCCCAAACCCATTGCGAGTTGTGCTATGCCAGCAACCGAGGGCATGATTATTAATACAAAAACAGATATGGTCAAAAAGGCCAGAAAAGGTGTTCTTGAATTTTTGCTCATCAATCATCCTTTGGATTGTCCTATTTGTGATCAGGGTGGAGAGTGCGACTTACAAGATATTACCATGGCGTATGGCCCTTCAACGAGCCGTTATCATGAAAATAAGCGAGCGGTTTCTCCCAAAAATATGGGACCTCTTGTGAAAACGTTTATGACGCGTTGTATTCATTGTACGCGGTGTGTACGTTTTGCCGAGGAAGTTGCAGGTGTTCCTGAATTAGGGGCTGTGCATCGCGGTGAGCATATGGAAATTACAACCTATCTTGATCAAGCATTGACATCTGAGATGTCGGGTAATGTGATTGACCTCTGCCCCGTGGGCGCTTTAACTTCGGGGCCCTATTCATTTAAAGGGCGTCCTTGGGAATTAACACCGATTGAAACGGTGGATGTGCTCGATGCGGTGGGTAGCAATATCAGGGCTGATATTTTTGGACTTAAGGTGATGCGCATTCTGCCGCGATTGAATGAAGACATCAATGAGGAATGGATATCCGACAAGACGCGCTTTGCGGTGGATGGACTCATGCGACAACGCATTGATCAACCTTATGTTAGGCGTCAAGGAAAGCTTGAAAAAGCAACGTGGGGCGAGGCTTTGTCTTTGATCAAAAAAGAACTCAATAAGTGCAAAGGCAACGAGATTGCAGCTCTTGCTGGTGACTTGACAGACGTTGAGTCAATGATCGCTTTGAAAGATTTGATGATGGCGCTTGAGTCACCCCACCTAGATTGTAGGCAAGCGGGTGAAGCGCTCAACACCAACTATCGTAGCTGGTATCTCTTTAATACCTCCTTTAAGGGGATTGAAGAGGCTGATTTCTGCCTTATTGTTGGTGCGAATATCCGTGTGGATGCGCCTCTTGTGCACACGCGTCTTCGCAAGCGTGCACGCATGGGAGGATTTGATGTGGCGTATCTTGGTGGAAAATTGCCAACGCACCGTGATTTTACCTTTTCAGTAGAGCGTTTAGGCGACGATCCTAAGCTGATAGAGGCGATTATTTCTGGCAAACATCCGCTTTCCAAAAAAATTGCAAATGCTAAGAAACCGATGATCATTCTAGGGATGGATGCACTGACACGCCCTGATGGGGAATCTATCTTGGCAAGCCTTGCCGCCTTTGCGGCTGAAACGCCTTTGATTCAGAATGATTGGAATGGCTTTAATATTTTACATAAAGCAGCTGGGCGTGTTGGTGGACTTGATGTTGGATTTATTCCTCAAAAACAAGGAAAATCAACGGCGGATATTTTAAAGGCTGCGTCTGCGGGAGATCTGAAGGTTGTTTATCTTCTGGGTGCGGATGAAGTTGATCTTGATGCATTTAAGAAAACGTTCGTCATTTACCAAGGACATCATGGTGACAGAGGTGCGCATGCTGCTGATGTTGTGTTGCCCGGTGCCACATACCTTGAGAAAAATGCCACATATGTGAATATGGAAGGACGCGTTCAACAAACGATCCAAGGTCTACAACCTCCAGGGGAGGCTAAGGAAGATTGGCGTATTATCGCAGCGCTTGCAGAAAGTTTAGGCCATGCCTTGCCCTACCATACCCTTGCAGAAATAAGGCAGCGTATGGCGCGTGAAAATGTTATTTTTGAACGGTTTGATGAAATATCAACGATGCCATGGCGGCCAATGCCAAAATTAAAATCCATGATCATGTCTGAGCCTTTTAAACCAGCATCATGGTCATTTTATATGACAGATCCCATATCGCGTCATTCACCAACGATGGCGCGGTGTATTCAAGAAATCGATGAACCTATTCGTCAAGTGGAGGGTGCTTATGTTTGATATCATGCGATATCTTGTGCCAACTTTGGTGACGGTTGGATATATTCTGCTCATTGTTTTGCCATTAGTCATTGCGGTTGCGTATTTAACATATGTTGAGCGTAAAGTGATTGCGGCCATGCAATTGCGTCGTGGCCCCAATGTGGTTGGTTGGTTTGGATTGTTACAGCCCATTGCAGATGGGCTTAAGATGCTCCACAAAGAAATTATTCTTCCAACAAATGCAAATCCTCTATTATTTCTGATTGCGCCGGTTTTGACATTTTCACTCAGCTTGGTTGCGTGGGCCGTGATCCCTTTTGATAAAGGTTGGGAGCTTTCGAATTTAAACGTTGGCGTTTTATATCTTTTTGCAATTTCGTCCCTTGGTGTTTATGGCATCATTATTGCAGGTTGGGCAAGCAACTCACGGTATTCATTTTTAGGGGCAATGCGATCAGCGGCCCAGATGGTTTCCTATGAAGTGTCGATTGGATTTATTTTTGTCGTAATCCTGCTTTCAGCGGGATCCATGAATTTGTCAGATATCGTTTTATCGCAATCCCATGTCTGGAATGTTTTGCCACACTTCCCTATTTTTGTGATTTTCTTTATCTCGTCCCTTGCGGAAACCAATCGATCTCCTTTTGATTTGCCAGAAGCCGAAGCAGAGCTTGTCTCTGGATACAATGTGGAATATTCATCCTTTCCTTTTGCCCTGTTTTTTTTGGGTGAATATGCGAATATGATTTTGATGAGTGGCATGGCTTCGATCTTATTCTTAGGGGGATGGCTTCCACCTTTTAATATGACAAGCCTAACATTTATACCGGGTATTGTTTGGTTTGGCCTAAAGACAGCGTTTGTTTTGTTTTTATTCTTGTGGACTCGTGCTACGTTGCCACGATATCGATATGATCAGTTGATGCGGCTTGGATGGAAGGTTTTTCTGCCGTTCACGCTTGGATGGGTTGTGTTGACAGCAACGGTGTTAATGTATTTTCAAGAAGGTTAAGAGAATCATGAACATTAATTTTAAACGAATGATTCAATCCTTTAGTCTTTATGAGATTGTTAAAGGATACGCTTTAACACTGAGCTATGTTTTCAAGCGTAAAGTGACCATTAACTATCCCTATGAAAAAGCGCATGCTAGTCCGCGTCTTCGTGGAGAACATTCGTTAAGGCGCTATCCAAGTGGTGAAGAGCGGTGCATTGCCTGCAAGCTTTGTGAAGCTGTTTGTCCGGCACAAGCGATTACGATTGATGCAGAGCCTCGTGTTGATGGAAGCCGAAGAACAACGCGATATGATATTGATATGACCAAATGTATTTATTGTGGATTGTGTCAAGAATCGTGTCCTGTGGATGCTATTGTAGAGGGGCCAAACTTTGAATTTGCAACACAAAGTCGTGAAGAGCTTTTTTATAATAAAGGAAAATTATTGGATAACGGGGATAAGTGGGAAACGTTGCTTGCTGAAAATATAAAAATTGATGGTCCATATCGTTAAAAACAAGATCAAGCACGTAGGATCAAGGTAGTAGAAAGTGTGTTGTATTTTCAACAAACTTGAAAATGTCTCAAGATCAAAGAATGTAAATTTGGCCCTCTTTGGTAGGGCTGCTATAGTAATTTAAACAAAAAAGTAAGGGTGCAATGTCGGTTGCTATTTTTTATCTTTTCGCAACTTTCTTAATTCTCTCAGGATTGATGGTCGTGCTCAGCCGTAATCCTGTGCATTCTGTCTTATTTCTGATTCTTGCTTTTTTTAATGCAGCAGCTCTCTTTTTGTTTTTACAAGCTGAATTTCTTGCGATGATGTTGGTCATTGTTTATGTGGGGGCTGTTGCAGTGTTGTTCCTGTTCGTCGTCATGATGATTGACGTGCGCTCACAGACCATCAAAAGTATTTTTAGTCTTACACAACTTAAATTGTGGGGCAGAAGTGTGGTTGGCATTGGTTCTTACGGGATTCTTCTTTTTGTCGCGACGTGTGTTTTGCTCTATGGTTCAAGCATTGTTTTAAGCTATCTTATGGCAACAGTCTCACATCTTTTTGTGAATGATGCGGACACAACCAGTTCATTTGCTCTTTTCATTGACCGACTGCAAGATTTAGAAAACTATGATTTTGTATATGTTTTACTGACTTCTGAAGGATTCCCACTGCCGCGTGCGGTCAATATTTTGAATCATCAGTTAAGCTATGAATCTGCCCTTTCCCTTTTCTTGTTTGTGATGGCGATTGTTCTCTCAAATGTTTTTGCACGTCGTGTTGTAGGGCGACTTTTTAACACACGTTTTCAAGGGATTATATTTTCTTCGCCGACTGTTGTGCTGGTGAGTTTAGGATTGCTTTCATTGCTTTATCATGCGGTTAAAACATGGGCTGCATCTCCCTTGGTGCGCTCTCTCACCTTAGAGCCAATGGCGCATAAGCTTGGCTTAACAAATACAGAAGCTTTAGGGATGATTGTCTATACGCACTATGCTCTTGTGTTCCAAATGGCTGGTATCTTGTTGTTGATTGCCATGATTGGGGCGATCGTCTTAACCCTCCGGAAGCGTGATGGTGTGAAGAAACAGTCGATTCGTGAGCAAGTTTCGCGCACAAAGGACAATAGTTTAGAAGTGAAGAAAGTGCCGCTCAGAGAGGGGGTCTCAATATGAACATTTCATTGCAGCATTTTCTGATTGTGTCCGCTATCTTGTTTTCAATTGGTGTGTTTGGGCTTTTCTGGGGGCGTAAAAGCGTGATTAGTGTTTTGATGGCAATTGAGCTTATGCTTTTGTCCGTCAATTTAAATTTTCTGGCGTTCTCGGCATATTCGGGTGATCTTGCGGGGCACGTTTTTACCCTTTTCATTTTGACGGTGGCTGCAGCAGAAGCTGCAATAGGTCTTGCGATTCTCGTTGTATATTATCGTAACCGACACAGTATTGATCTTGAAGATGTTAGCATGATGAGTGGATGATGCAGAATACATTACCAATTTTTCTTCCATTTTTAAGTTTTTTGATTGGTGGCCTTATTGGGCACCGAGTAAGTACGCGCCTCTATAATTGGCTATCCTGTAGTTTGCTCGGGGCGGCGTGCTTTTTTGGGTGGAAGGTTTTTTATAGCGTTATTGTCGATGGTGCATCCTTTACAATTCCTCTTTTTAAATGGATTGAAATTGGGAAGATAGCATCCACTTGGACCATCGTTTATACGCCGATTACCGTTACAATGGTTGTAACGGTTTTGACTGTTTCATTCCTCGTGCATGTTTATTCGACGGGGTATATGGAGCATGATGATACCCCAAAACGGTTCATGGCATATCTTGGCCTTTTTACCTTCATGATGTTGGTTTTGGTTGTGGCTGATGATATGTTTCAACTCTTTTTTGGTTGGGAAGGCGTTGGCCTTGCATCATATTTGCTGATTGGATACTGGTATGTAAAACCAGCAGCCAATGCAGCAGCAATGAAGGCGTTTATTGTCAATCGCATTGGTGACCTTGGACTCATTATAGGTATTGCTTGTCTTTATCTCTTTTTTAAAACAATACACATTGACACGATTCTCTCATCCATATCGAAAGTTGATCCTTTTATAACCGCATTTGGCATGCGCTTTAATGCTTTTGAGATTATGGCTGCTCTTTTATTTGTAGGAGCAATGGGTAAATCAGCTCAATTAGGGTTGCACACATGGCTGCCCGATGCGATGGAAGGGCCAACGCCCGTATCTGCATTGATTCACGCAGCAACAATGGTAACAGCGGGTGTTTTTCTGGTTGCGCGCTTGTCACCTTTGTATGAAGTTGCTGTGATTGTTAAGGGTGCTATTATTATCATAGGTGCTGTGACGGCATTTTTTGCAGGAACCATTGCGCTCACCCAAACAGATATTAAGCGCGTGATTGCGTATTCCACATGTAGTCAGTTGGGATATATGTTTCTTGCAACGGGTCTTTCTGCCTATAATGCCGCCTTATTCCATCTTGTAACCCACGCTTTTTTTAAAGCGCTTTTATTCTTAGGCGCTGGATCCGTTATTCATGCCATGTCGGATGAGCAAGATATGCGTCAGATGGGAGGCTTGTGGCGCCATATTCCAAAAACCTACGTGATGATGGTCATTGGAACATTATCGATTACAGGCGTTCCCTTCTTCTCAGGCTTTTTTTCAAAAGAAGCCATCTTGGATGCTGCTCGTGACTCTCATGTGAGCCTCAGTCAGATTGGATATTTACTGGGTATTATTTCAACAGTTTTAACTGCGCTTTATTCATGGCGATTGATCTTTTTAACCTTTCACGGTACATCGCGTGCCTCTGAGATTGTGCAGAGTCACTTGCATGAACCAGGTGCGCGCATGCTTTTCCCATTATGGATTTTGGTGATT
>JBQCDM010000115.1:0-15573 GCA_051961235.1 Nucleicultricaceae bacterium (SeqCode) | reverse complement strand
AAACCTCAAGGATTTGTCATCGATCTCAGAAACAATGCTGGCGGCCTTTTCGATCAAGCTGTTGAAGTCGCCGATGCCTTCCTAGATCATGTGGAGATTGTCTCCATTCGAGGACGTGATCCAAAGAAAATTCATAAGATTATGGCCAGTGACGGCGATAAAATTAATTATTTACCGCTTGTTGTCTTAATTAATGGTGGATCCGCCTCATCCTCAGAAATTGTAGCAGGCGCTCTACAAGATCATAAACGCGCTATCATTGTTGGAACAAAGTCTTTTGGGAAAGGCTCTGTGCAAAACGTCATTCCCATGACAAACGGTGGTGCTATCAAGTTGACAACCGCTCTTTATTACACGCCTTCCGGTCGTTCTATTCAAAAGAAAGGAATCATCCCGGATATCGTGGTGGAACAACAAGTTCAATTAAAAGCGGTTGATGAAAATCAACGATTGAGAGAATCGAATCTTAAAAGTGCCCTTCGAACTGGTGTCACATTAGATGAAGCGACGACTAAAGAGAACCCCGAAATCATAAAAGAAAAATCCTCTGACTGCTTGCCGGAATTAGGCAAAGAAAACGGCGTTTCAATTAAGCCGAATTTAAAAGAGGTAAAAGACTATCAACTGCTTCAGGCGTTAAATATTTTAAAAGCAAGCAGTTTATATGGCGATCGAATGATCAGAAAAAAAGATAATAATAATTAAAGAGATCAGGTATGACATTAAATAAAAAGATCTTTGCACTTGGGGCTACTATTTTATTGCTTGCACTCATAGGTGCGATTGTTCTTTTTTGGCCATTCAACCATTCTAAACCAAACACACAACATCCCAATCCATCGATTGAACAGGTCCAAAACACCAAAATCTCTCATTCTAATACGCTTATTCCAAAAACTCAGAACCTTCCTCATAAACGCGGAAAACTATCAATTATTATTGTCGGTCTTGGACTCTTTCCAGAACTCACGGATCAAGTCTTAAATTTACCTGATAGTGTTATGCTCGGATACTACCCACAAAGCCCAGAAGTGAATGAGCAAATCGAAAAGGCCATTTCAAAAGGCTTTGATGTCTATATGATGTGCCCGATGGAACCTGTTTATTACCCTCAAAATGATCCGGGCCCTAATACGCTCTTAACGGGTCTTCCAAGGGAAGAAAATTTAAAGCGCCTCGATGAAATTTTAAACATTTTCCCACAAATTAAGGGAATTGTAAGCTATCAAGGTTCCCTTTTTATGACCTCTCTGGAAGATTTAACGCCTATCATCCAATCATTAAAATCAAACAATAAAACATTTATAGACACGTCAAATGCGCCACAAAGCAAAACACAAAGTGTGTGTAAAGAACAGAAAGCTATCTGCTATCGTGCACAATTCCAGTTGGATCAAGAGCTCTCAGCCGATGCACTCAAAAAGATGTTCAAAGAGATAGAGAAATCTTTAGAAACAAACAATCATGTGGTTGTCTTTGGCTTTGCCTATCCTATTACGATTGAAGCCATCAGCAGTTGGATTAAAAATGCTGGGCCCGAACTTTCCCTAGAAAAGCTCACATCCACATCACATTCAAATGAGTCCTCAAAATGATACGTTCCGCTCATGACTACCGACCTGGTGTTGGCATTGTTCTCCTCAATACTTTGAATCATGTTTTAATTGGTCAACGTTTTGAAGGTTCCTCTGAAGCATGGCAAATGCCGCAAGGTGGGATTGATTCTGGCGAAACACCGATTGAAGCAGCCTTCAGAGAACTTGAAGAGGAAGTTGGCACCCGTAAGGCAGAAGTTATCTTTGAGGTTGATGATTGGCTTTATTATGATATTCCACCTGATATCAGAGCGCGTTTGTGGGGCGGAAAATTCATAGGTCAACGGCAGAAATGGTTTGCCATGCGCTTCCTTGGCACAGATTCAGATATTAATATTAAAACGGCTCATCCCGAGTTTCGATCCTGGAAGTGGTCGAAAGCAAATGTGATACCAGAGGTTGCCATTGAATTCAGGCAAGAGAGTTATCAATGCCTCTTTGAAATCTTGAGATCAAACAAAATCATCCCTTAAGAGATTAACGCTGAAGATCTATATAAAGACGGCTCTCATTTAAGCCTCGCTCGAGGCGGCCTCTAATATTGACGGGTATGGTAAGATTACGAAGGCCATGCCCAATACCGTAATGCTTAAAAACAGGAAACGAGCTCTCTTCTGCAAACCTCTTCAAAACTTTCTCTGTCAACTCAGGCCCCTCTTCCACCGTTCGATTCCAACAAAAATTGGAAAAAATAATGGCAGCAGGCGCATCAAATAACCCACTTTGCTTTAAGTGCTCGAGTCGTTCGGCTGTACGATATGCGCGTTCATCAACATCCTCAAAAAACAGAATACGCCCTTTAGTTTTTAAATGCCACACAGTACCAATGCCACTTTGAATCATGGATATGTTACCCCCAGTCACATTGGCTTCAATAGGATCATGCAAAAGTGCAGGCTCATTCAACGGCACTAATGGGCCATGAGCGATATGATCGAGTTCTCCAAAAACGATCTGACGAATATGATCAATCGACTCTTGATCAACTGTTTTTTGCGCAATTTGCGCTAATACAGGCGCATGAAGAGTAGTCCATCCCCATCGTTCCGTCACAAACATATGTAAGGCTGTAATATCGCTAAATCCAATCAGCACTTTTGATTGCTCGGGCGGCACCAGTTCTGATAGAGGTGGAATCAATCGCGTCGAACCATACCCACCTGAAAGCGCCCATACAACTGAAGAACGCGGATTATATAAAGCGTCTTTCACAATTTCATAACGCCGAACGTTGTTATGGGCATAAAGCAAATCCTCCCCAAACAAGTCATTTGGGAAAAACGGCTCTAAAGACCAGGAGCGTAATAATGCAACAACCTCACCCAATGCGTTTTTGCTTTTGGATGAACCAGGTGCAATAATCTCAACACCATCACCTGGCCTTAGAATAGAAAGTATCGATTTTGGAGACATTTTAATGATCTTTTGGAGGATTCTGCTTGTTAAATGAACTTAGAATATTGCGCTGCATTTTGGCAACTTTCAAATCATTCTTGAGACGTTCCTTATCTTCTTCACTTTTCGCAACGTCCATCTCTTCGAGAATCTTTTCGATGTAAGCATTCACTTTTGTTGCATCGAGCTCTTCAATAAAGATTGCTTCTTCTGCAATTAGTTCAAGCAGAGACTCAGAAATAAGCGCAAATCCGTCGGTGATAAAAACCTGTTTTTCAAGTCCTTGATCACCATAAATCTTAACGAGGCCAGATTTGAGAGATGTGACAAGTGGCGCATGATTCACCAAAACACCAATATCTCCCGTCGTGCCTGGTATGACAACCATCTGCACCTCTCCACTAAAGAGGATTCGTTCAGGAGAGACAAGGCGAAATTTTAAATGATTCATCGCGAACACCCTCTATATCGCTTACGCAGCTGACTTGTTTAACACTTTTGCTTTTTCAATGACTTCATCAATGGTTCCAACCATATAAAAGGCCATCTCTGGCAGATCATCATGTTTGCCCTCACAAATTTCCTTAAACCCTCGCACGGTCTCTGAGAGGTTCACAAAAACGCCGGGCGTTCCAGTGAAAACTTCTGCCACATGCAGTGGTTGAGAAAGAAATCGCTGAATCTTACGCGCGCGGCTTACGATAATTTTATCCTCTTCAGACAATTCATCCATACCAAGGATCGCAATAATATCCTGCAACGACTTATAGGTCTGAAGAATTTTTTGAACATTTCGTGCCGTTTGATAGTGTTCTTCACCCAAAACATCGCTCGAGAGAATACGCGATGTTGAGTCGAGTGGATCAACGGCAGGATAAATACCAAGCTCAGCAATTTGACGACTTAAGACGGTGGTTGCATCAAGGTGTGCAAAAGACGTCGCCGGTGCCGGGTCGGTCAGGTCGTCAGCCGGAACGTAAATCGCCTGAACACTGGTAATGGAGCCTTTCGTTGTACTCGTAATACGTTCCTGTAGATTACCCATTTCAGTGGAGAGCGTTGGCTGATAACCCACGGCCGATGGAATACGACCAAGCAAAGCAGACACCTCTGCACCAGCCTGCGTAAAGCGAAAAATATTATCAATAAAGAGCAAAACGTCCTGCCCTTCTTCATCACGAAAATATTCGGCCATTGTCAAAGCTGTCAATGCAACACGTGCACGCGCTCCAGGTGGTTCATTCATTTGTCCATAGACAAGCGTTGCCTTTGAATTGTCTCCTTCAAGATCAATAACACCAGACTCGATCATTTCGTAGTAAAGATCATTGCCTTCACGCGTTCTCTCTCCAACACCAGCAAACACTGAATAACCACCATGCGCTTTTGCAATGTTGTTGATTAACTCCATAATGAGAACGGTTTTACCCACGCCTGCACCACCAAAAAGGCCTATTTTTCCACCTTTAGAATAAGGGGCAAGTAAATCAACAACCTTAATGCCTGTCACGAGAATCTCTGTCTCCGTTGATTGTTCTGTAAAAGCAGGGGCTGATCGGTGAATAGGGTAGAATTTCTTTGTTTTAACAGGACCTCTCCCATCAACAGGTGCGCCAATAACATTGAGAATCCGACCTAAGACCTCGGGCCCTACCGGTGCTTGAATAGGCTCTCCTAAATCTTTTACTGCTTTGCCACGCGTCAATCCATCTGTCGAATCTAAGGCAATAGCCCGCACAGTATTTTCGCCAAGGTGTTTTGCCACTTCTAAAATTAAGGTGTTGCCCTCGTTATCAACTTCGAGTGCATTCAAAATAGCGGGAAGCTGATCCGGAAAATGCACATCAACGATCGCGCCAATAATTTGAGAAATTGTGCCGGTATTCTCTGATTGTTTCATTTTCTTCTTCCTTTTTTGTATCTTTTACAATGCCTCAGCACCTGAGATAATTTCTATAAGCTCTTTGGTAATGTAGGCTTGACGTGTACGGTTGTAAGTAAGGTCAAGATTTTTCATCATGTCCTCTGCATTGCGTGTTGCAGAATCCATCGCTGTCATACGTGCGCCTTGTTCACTTGCAGCATTTTCAAGCAAAACTTTAAAGATCTGTACACTCAAATTTTTTGGGATCAGTGCATCGAGCACATCCTCTTCATTCGGTTCAAAATCAAGCGCAGCTGACACCTGATTAGCGTGAGCAGTCGTCTCTAAAGGATCAAGCACAATAGGAATCAGTTGTTCATGAGTGACCTTTTGACTCAGCGCTGAAATAAACTGGTTGTAGACAATCGTGCATTCGTCAAAGACAAGATCATTAAACATCGTAATAAGGTTGGATGAAATAGCCGCTGCATCACGGTACAACGGTTTTCCATAGGCTGGGTGCCTTGCAATAATAGAGGACTCATAAGGCCTCTTTAGCTGATCAAACCCTTTTCGACCAATGACAATAATCTTAATATTTTGTCCTCTATTCTTGGCCTCATTCATCAGCTTCAACGCGGTTCGAACAATCGAACTATTAAAACCACCACACAAACCACGGTCCGACGTTGCAATAACAAAAGGATGCGTTAAGGGGTTTTCTCTCCCCGATAGCAAAGGGCGTGAGGCGCTCATGAATTCTTTAGCTTGCAGCAAGTCCTGCATTATACCTGCCAAAGCTTCTGCATAATGTCTTGATGCTTGTATTTGTGATTGCGCATGACGAAGCTTTGCAGCTGCAATCAGCTTCATGGCAGCTGTAATTTTTTTAGTAGATTGGACGCTTTTGCGGCGATTCCTCAGCTCCTTAAGACTGGACATAGATCTCCTTTATGCAAAAATCGCAACAAATTTTTCGATCGCTTGTTTGAGGCGCTGCTCATTGTCTTCAGAAAGTGCCCCTGTTGTTTTGATATCGTTCAACACATTCGGGTGATTATTTTTAATCTCTCTTAAAAGCTCTTCCTCAAAGCGCCCAATATCAGATAAGGTTAATGAATCTAGGTACCCTTTCACACCAGCATAAATGCTAACCACTTGTTCTTCTTCTGCAATCGGGGTAAATTGTGATTGCTTTAAGAGCTCTGTCAAACGCTCTCCTCGTGACAAAAGTTTTTGAGTGGCTAGATCAAGATCAGAGGCAAACTGCGAAAAAGCCGCCATCTCACGATATTGTGCAAGCTCCAGTTTAATGCTTCCAGCAACTTTTTTCATGGCTTTAATTTGTGCTGCAGAACCTACACGACTAACCGATAAACCCACGTTGATGGCAGGACGAATACCTTTATAAAATAAGTCGCTTTCCAAGAAGATTTGACCATCCGTGATTGAAATCACGTTGGTTGGAATATAGGCGGATACGTCACCTGCCTGTGTTTCAATAATAGGCAAAGCAGTGAGCGATCCGCCGCCTTCCGCATCACTCATCTTAGCCGCGCGTTCTAACAAACGTGAATGGAGGTAAAATACATCTCCTGGAAATGCCTCACGTCCGGGAGGGCGCCTCAACAGCAATGACATTTGACGATAAGCCGTCGCTTGTTTGGACAGATCATCATAGATAATCAGGGCATGCTTACCATTATCACGATAATACTCGCCCATAGCACATCCAGCATAGGGTGCTAAAAACTGCATAGGGGCAGGATCTGAGGCTGTAGCGGATACGACGGTTGTATAAGCCATTGCACCAGCGTCTTCCAGTGTCTTTACAATACGCGCAACCGTTGATCTCTTCTGTCCAATCGCCACATAGATGCAATACAGTTTTTTAGATTCATCATCCCCATCATGGTGTTTCTTTTGATTCAAGATGGTATCGATGGCAATGGCTGTTTTTCCCGTTTGACGATCCCCAATAATCAACTCACGCTGGCCGCGCCCAATCGGCACCAAGCTATCAATGGCTTTGATCCCTGTTTGCATGGGTTCTGTAACGGATTGCCTTGTGATAATGCCAGGCGCTTTCACCTCAACGTTCGACCTCTTTTGAGTCTTGATCTCACCTTTGCCATCAATGGGCCTACCGAGCGCATCAACCACACGACCAAGGAGCTCCATCCCCACAGGAACGTCGACGATTCGACCAGATCGTTTAACAGAATCACCTTCTTTGATTTGCTGATCTTCACCAAAAAGCACCGCACCAACGTTATCATCTTCAAGGTTTAAAGCCATGCCTAGAACATTGCCTGGAAACTCTAAAAGTTCCCCTGCTTGAACACGATCGAGTCCATAAATGCGGGCAATGCCATCACCTACTTCGAGTACGTGACCGACTTCTGCAAAGTCTGCTTTTGCCTCAAAGTTTGAGATTTTTCTCTTAAGAATCGATATGACTTCAGCCGCTCTTAATTCCATGTTTTAACCCTGTAATTGTGTCCTAAGTTGAAAGAGATGTGCAGCGATCGATAAGTCGACCTCATAACTGCCGATTTCAAGTTTAAAACCACCAATCAATGAAGGATCGATCGCGTGACGCATGGCGATTTTTTTATCGAGCTTTTTGCTTAAAATCTTTTCCAGAGATTGCTGCGTTTCTTCTGGAAGTGGGTCGGCCGAAACAACAACAATCTCTAGTTCGTTTTGCGTTCGTTGTAGCAATATCTCGAGAGCATGCGTGAGTGGTTGCAAGAGAGCAAATCGACGCTCAAAAGCAAGTGTTTGAAGAAACCGAATTGAAAGGGCATCAAAACGAAGTTTTTGTCCAATTTCCTCGACAACTGCCGCCAACTCCGACGTTTGCGTAATCGGAGACAATAGAACACGCTCAAAAATAGGTTCAGACTTTAAGAGTTGAACAAATGCTTCAAGATCGCGCAAAATAGCTGGCATTTGCTTTGACTTTTCTGCCAAACCAAACAACGCTTTTGCATATCGATCAAGAATTCGAGACACTCTAGGCTCCTTCAGAATGCAGATGAATCGCCTCTGATCTAAAAGCGCATGCATTCTCTGAGTTTATTATTTCTACCCGATTCGGGCACTTTTAAAGATAAGTACCATGAAACGCCCCTAAGCCGCAAGTGGGCATCGAATAATCCCCATGTGTCACACTTGGCGTCAATTCAGGATTTCCATATTTTAAAGAAATGAATACGGGTCTACATCTATACTCATGCGAACAGATGGGTCCAACACGAAGGTTTCAACAGCCTTTTGCACCATCTTTTGCAATGGAAAATCGCGATTTGAAAGAAGTAAAGCACGCCAACGAAACTGCCCCCGTATTCGATAAATAGGGGCTTGAATAGGACCTAAAAATCGATACTGATCTGATGGCGGGAAACACCGGGCAAATCGTTTTGCTGTCGTCTCAACAGCGGCTTCCTTTAATCCTTTAAAAACAAAAGCAACCATCCGACCATAGGGCGGTAATTGTGCTTGTGAGCGTACCATCAATTCTTGCTCAACAAACTGATCTTTATGTGTGGCCGATAGGGCCTGCATGACTGGATGATCAGGAAAATAGGTTTGAATATAAACGTGTCCTGGTTTTGATGCCCGCCCCGCTCGCCCAGAGACCTGATGCAACGTCTGGAATGTTCGCTCTGATGCACGCATATCTGCCCCTGAAAGACCCAAATCTGCATCAATCACACCCACCAAAGTGAGCGATGGAAAGTGATGTCCTTTGGCCATAATTTGTGTACCGATAATGACATCCACTTCTTGATTATGAATTTGATCCAAAAAGCCAGATAAACCCTGCTTTGCTTGCACGTGATCGCTTGCAATAACAAGACTTCGAAGAGAAGGAAATCGAACTCTTACTTCTTCTGCAATGCGTTCAACACCAGGGCCGCAGGAAACGAAGCTCTCTTCAGCACCACACGACAAGCATTGTGTATGAAAGCTTTGACTATACCCACAATGATGGCACCTTAAATCTTCATGAATTCTATGTTCCACAAGTGGCACCGAACACCGTGGACATTCAATTTTTTTTCCGCAATCACGACATAGGGTAACTGGCGCATAACCCCGGCGATTAAGATAAAGCAGCACCTGCTCCCGCCGATCTGTTGTTTCACGGATCAATTCTGCCAAGCGATCTGAAATCCAATATTGCTTCTTTCCTTTTTCTTGAGGGGAGTGAAGCGGAATGAGACTCACCTTAGGCATCACCGCGGCACCATGTCGATTTTTTAGCACATAGCTTTGATAACGCCCGCGATTACAGTTTTCGATTGTCTCTAGAGACGGCGTGGCAGACGCTAGAATAATGGGAATTTTTGCAAGATGCGCGCGTAACACGGCCATATCCCGTCCTTGGTAAATCACGCCCTCTTCTTGCTTATAGCTTGCATCATGCTCTTCATCGACAATAATAAGCTTTAAGTTCGGATAGGGCAGAAAAAGTGCTGAACGCGCACCAACCACGATACGGGCATCTCCTTTTGCGATATCAAGCCATGCTTTTCGACGATTCCTCTCAGAGATATCAGAGTGCCATACCAATGGTTTTTCGCCAAACCGTTGTTCAAACCGCTCGAACCATTGTGGACTTAAGACGATTTCGGGTAGCAACACTACCACTTGCCCTTCGGTTTCTAAAATTCTTGCAATCGCCTCAAAATAGACCTCCGTTTTTCCAGATCCGGTCACACCATCTATGACAGAGACAGAATATCCGCCGGCGTCCACACGCTTGATCAGAGCTTGTGCCACAGCATATTGATCTTCAGAAAGCTGCGGCGCTTGATATTGATAGGTATATGGGTTGATATCCTCTTTCAATGCACGCTCTTCGCTCAAAAGGATTCCCTTATCAACAAGTGTTTTAAGGATAGACGGCGAAAAACGAAGCTGCTCTTCAATCTGTTCCCGCGTCATACCGTCTTCACGCTGTACAATATCAACAATTTTTTGCTGTAATGGCGTTAGTTTAGGTGCGGCTTGATCGTGCCTTAAGGCTTTCAACTTATAATAGGCCTTCATTTTAGGTGCATCAAAAATACCAGGGACAGACATAAAGAGTTTTAAAATACTCCCTTCAACATTCAACGTATAGTGTGCCATCCACTTGATGAACGCTAAGATTTCTGAGGTCAACGGTGGCACCTCTAAAACAGACAAAATTGATTTAATCCGCTCAGGCGCAAGATCAAGGGGTCGATCATGACACTCAACCACAATGCCATTCAGATTTTTTTTACCAAAAGGAACACGCACAAAAGACCCCACAAGCGGCATATTTTCCACTGATATGGGTTTGTAATCAAAAACCCCCTTTAAAGGTAGGGGAAGCAAAACAGAAATGTATTGCTGATGATTATTCATAGTTCTAGAGTTCTCGATCATTCGTAACACATAAAATGAAATACTACTTTTATCAATACTGAAAGTAATCTTATGAAGAAAGATGATATTTTTCTTGAATAACAAAAAAATAATAAAAATTTTTTTATTATTTTCACAAAAAACGACACGAGATAAAAATATAAAATATCATTACAAGCATCTGCAATAAAAAATAAGCAACACTAAAAAAACAACAACATAGAATATATTCAAATATTATTGTTTTAAATCATGACATCTTTATATAAGGTTTTAATCATTATGGAGCATTATATGAAAAAAATCTTACTGCTTATTATCTTAATGATGTCTTGTACCATTTCTGCATTCGCCTCAAAAAATCCTCCTGATGACAGAGGATGCAATACAGGAAAGTCATCCGCTGCCAAAAGAAAACGATGCAATAGCTCTACCCTCACTCCCCACACAGCAAAAAAAGCCAGAACTTGCCACGAACTTCATTTTTATGAATCTTCCCAGCCATTTTATGAATTTGCAAACTTTTTCAACCATGCTGTCTTCTATAAAGGCAAAAAATTTGCAACGACCGAGCATTACTTCCAATGGAAAAAATTTGAAGACACACAAGACCCTGACCTCATTAAAATTAGAGATTTAATTCAGCAGTCCTCAAGACCGAGAGAAGCTTTTGATTATGCTAAAGGCAATAGTTCTAACAGCACGGAACTTTTCAAAGGAGCACATCAAAAAGTAACCGCACAATTACAAAAGATTGGCTGGCATAATGGCCTTAAAGATCAAGTGATGTCAGAAGCGCTCGCGCTCAAATTTAGAGGCACACTTGGTTCCGTGCTTCTTGCAACTGATGGATATTCCATTGTCGAAGCATCACCCTATGATGATTATTGGGGATATGGTAAAAACAAACGCGGCAAGAACAAACTCGGGCAATTGCTTGACCAAAGAAGAGAAGACCTATTCAACGAAAACCCCACGCAAGAAACGACGCAGTTAAGCCAACATACAATAAATCAATTAAAAAAGATGGGACGCTGGGCTTATTTTAAATACCTTGAGACTTGTAATAATTCTAACCAACTTCCTTTGTGTTTTAAGGAGTGGAAAGATCAAGTGGGACATAAGATTACAGCAACACCCGCCTCCACAACGCATTCCATCACACGTCGTGATGTTTCTCATGCGCTCCACGGTGTTGTCAATTTTCGTGTCGCTGTTGATAAAACAAAATCAGGAAATTTGAGCCTCTACACACAAACAGAAGCAGATGCACGTACGCTCGTGCATCTGCTTCAGCAGAAATATAGGGCAACAGGCCATTATGCTGCTGATAATGGACCTCATGGGTGCAAGTATAGACCCGTCTCTGATTTGCCTTTCAGAGTTTCTGTTGACGCTTCTGAGGTAAGAGGCATCTTAAACGGTTTAGGATTTTCAGCACAACAAATCACCAATTTCGGTAAAACGATGCATATCAATGGTTTTTAAGCAACCGTTGTCTAAACCCGCGCCCAGGAATTTTTATAGATTCTTGGGCGTTTTTATTAGAGCCTTTATTTTAAGTTTTTTTACCAAGTCCTCTTTATTCCCTCCCACCATCAAAAGCACCGTTAAAAGAACGGCCTCAAAGCAGAAATATGTTGCTGTTTGCTCTTCATTTCTATAGAGACCTTGGTATACTTAATCTCATATAAAATGAGATATTTTCTTAATCTCAAGAACTTGAAAACCCCTTGGAGGAAACATGAAATTTTTCTTGGACAGCGCAGATCTTAAAGAAATCAGTGCGATTGCTGAGACTGGTCTTATTGATGGTGTTACAACGAATCCAACCTTAATTGCAAAATCTGGACAAAATATCCAATCCGTCATCAAAAGCATCTGCGACATTATCAAAGGGCCCGTGAGCGCTGAAGTCACCGCCACTGAAACTGACCTTATGATGAAAGAAGCAGATGTTCTTCGCAACATCGCACCCAATGTCGTCATCAAAGTCCCCCTAACCGTTGATGGACTCAAGACATGCCGGAAACTCAGCGCTGAAGGCACCCCAGTCAATGTAACACTGTGCTTTTCAGCACCACAAGCAATTTTGGCAGCAAAAGCCGGTGCCGCTTATATCTCACCTTTCATGGGCAGGCTCGACGATATGGGGCAAGATAGTGTGCAACTTATCGAGGAAATTTGTCACATCTATAATATCTACGTTGATTTTGAAACTGAAGTGCTTGCAGCTTCTATTCGCCATCCCATTCACCTGCTTGATGCAGCAAAAGCCGGTGCTGATGTTGCCACATTACCTGCAAAAGTTTTCTATCAATTGTATCAACATCCTTTAACAGATAAGGGGCTTGCGCTTTTTATTGGGGATTGGAAAAAAACAGGACAAAGCATCCTCTAATTAAGTTGAGGCTCTGATGATGACAAAAGCGCCTATCCCATCTTTTTCCGCCTTCTCTCAAAAACAAGGGTTCGATGCCTTCATTGAACCCTGCTTAAAGGACGCGTGTGATCGCTGGGTAGCGTTTTTGAAAAATGAAAAAGACTATTCACCCCATACCCTCAAAAATTATGCTCACGATCTTAAGTCCTATATTCTTTTTCTAAAGACGCACTTAGGTCATCCGTTAAAACTTCACAACATAACAACAGTAACGCTCGGAGATTTAAGAGCTTTTCTAAGCAGCAGGCTTGGAGAATCTATCTCAAACCGCACAAATAAAAGAATGATATCAACACTTCGATCATTTTCACGCTTTTTGAGTAAAACCTATAACTTGGAAAGCAGCATCTATCTTGTTCTAGACTCCCCACGTGCGCCTACTACATTACCCCGCCCTGTCTCAACTGAGGATGCGATCACGATTACCAAAAGCATATCCTCACATCCCGAGGTTTGGGTCACATTAAGAGACCAAGCCTTATTCACGCTTTTATATGGTGCAGGGCTTCGTATCTCAGAAGCATTAAGCCTTACTGGGCACGATATGGTGCACCTTGAACAAAACAACGCCCTCGTCATACAAGGCAAGGGGAAGAAGGAACGACTTGTCCCTATTTTAGAGAGTGTGAAACAAAAACTTTTGATCTATAAAAAGGCGCTCCCCTTTGCGCTTGATCTTGATGAACCCTTCTTTCGCGGTGTGCAGGGCAATGTCTTGAATGCCTCCATTGCACAAAAAGCTATGCGCGATATACGTTATCGTCTGGGGCTACCTGATTCTGTAACACCCCATAGTCTGCGTCACAGTTATGCAACCCATCTTCTGCAAGCAGGCGCTGACTTAAGATCCATCCAAGAACTTCTTGGTCATACTTCTTTATCAACAACACAAAAATACACAGAAGCAGACGAAGAACACCTTATCAATGTTCACAAAAACTTTCATCCACGCAATTAATGAGAGTTGCGGTCCATTGACACCTTGGCGTAAATTTCAGTATATCTCACCTTTAATTTGTGCATGTTGGTTAGGCAGAATTGGAGAGAAAATTTATCTCTCCTTATCAATATTGTTAGCATCAAGATCTTTGGCAACAAATGCGTCTGTTGCTTAATTTAAAAGATTTTTAATACACTCAATTCATAAAATAAGGCTCCTTATGCATCTACAATCTTTTTGCATTCAGAAATCACTTTATATTTTAAAGATGTTATGCCTCTCCTGTTGTCTTTTTACAATGGGATCACACTCTCTTTCTGCTTGCAAACGCCTAAGAAGCGAAGATTCAGAAGAGGGACGGAGCAACAAGATACAACGTGTCCTTATGGATAACATTATTAAAGAAGAAGTTTTGCTTCCTGATGAAATAATCGCACATATTTTATCATTAACAGAGTTAGACTGTTTTATACCAGCAGGTCTTGTCTCAGAAACATGGTTACGCGTCACCCTTTCTCGGGCTAACGCTTTTGCTCCTTCAATGCCCTCTAATAACCGCCTCGTAACACATAAAGAATTTTTTAAATACTGGTCAACAGAGCGGGTGGAAATTCTTTTCTCTCGAAATGAAGGCCAACCCACTGAAAATCGCATTCCATCTCTTGCAAAAGAAATCTCTGATCTCAATCCTTTGATAGAAAATTTTCGTGTTCAACACATCAGTGACGATGGTCAATACCTGCTCATAACGGGAGTGCTCAATTACGATAACAAAAAAACTTTATCTTTTTTACGCACGCCCCAAGGCCTTCAATCGTTAGACCATATTGCAAATGGAACCCATACAAAAGCAAATTCCATGACTGATTTCAGCACGACAATTGTTGGAAAAGCTTGGGATGATGGGGACAACCAATTGGGTCGTGCTGCCCTATGGAAGAACGACAAGGCGCATCCTTTAGAGATTCCTGCTGGAACAACTACGTCAGAAGCGCTTTATGTCAATAAATCTGGTGATTCGATTATAGGATCTATCAAAAATGAGGCTAACCCCTTCGATATAACGTTCGTCAAATGGCACGGTCAAATCATCACGCCCCTGATCCAGTTTACACCAATACGTTCCGTCTGGCATTCCGATAAAGAGTCAACTTGGCAAGAGGAAGCGGATATCGTAGGCATCAGTGACGATGGCAATCGTGTGGCCGCTAACTACCTTCTTGAGGATGTGGTCACTCATTGCTTTTCTGAAGATGTGGAATATAATACAATCATACGACATGCTATTCTCTCTATTGATGACCCTGCTGGACCTAAAAGCATCATTTTAGACCCTTTAAATGGTGCAATGGATCGATGGGCAACGGGCATATCTCAAAATGGGCAATGGGTGTGCGGCGTGGCCGAGGATGGAAAGACGGAGGCCATGTTAAATGTACGATGGTATGAAAACGGCAGCATTCATCCCTTAAAACCAATCATCAACCAATCCTTTGGGTATGGTTGCAAAATCAATTACAATGGCACTGTTATCATTGGAGACTTGGTCAGTAAAGAAACGCCTAGACCAACGCCAACGATCTGGATTGAAAAAAGTGGTTATCATTCGATTGATCTTCTTATGCAACAACTGGCGCCAGAACTGTATGGACAGAATATCAACATATTAAGCTTTAGCCAGAATGGCCGCCAACTTATTGGCATGACTGAAGATTCAAACATAATCTTCAAGCTTATTTTACCACCACAATTATTTGGAGAATGAAAGAAGGTGCCTCGAACCTGAAAATATTTAGGCACGTAAAGTTATAATGGCCAGTCAAAACGCACCTCTCAACTCTTCATATTTAATCATAAATTAACATGATTAAATCATACTATATCTACACATGGAGGCGATGATGAACAACTATTTTCAAAGATTCTTAAAAAC
>JBQCDM010000114.1:0-2986 GCA_051961235.1 Nucleicultricaceae bacterium (SeqCode) | reverse complement strand
TATTGAAGGAGCCGATTCCTGATATTCCTCCTATAAAGATCATGAAGACAACAGCTGATGAGACTATTGGCTTAAATTTGCTACGTGTGGGATATGGGGATTCCGGTTTCTTGAACTCAGGTAAGTTTTTTTCAGATTCTGTGAAACGAGCAGGCGGTATGACCATAACATCGGCGTGTCCCTCTGGAACTCTGTTGCATTATGATCTGCAGCTTGATCCAGAAGGATTTCAGTCTCCTCACTATTTAAGGCCTGGGTATGATTCTATTAAGTTAACGGTGAGTGGAGAAAAAAGGGCTTTAGAGATTGATGCCTTAAATGAATCTGTAGACAGTCCAGAGCTTAAGCTGCTTTTAAAGCATATGAGTATTGGGCAATTAAAATCCGAGATATCAGAGATTGCTCAGGGTGTTTGTTTAAACGCGCCGAATAAGACGATGTTTCTTAATGAAATTGCAGGTGTTAAACTAGGCAATCCAATTCGTATTTCGGGCGGTGTATCCTGTCCTTCTTTTAGTTGTTCTGGAGATAGTGGCGGACCTGCTCTCGCTTATTCGAGCACTGGATGGGAAATTGTTGGCATTACAGCGCACGGCTGCTTTAAGATCGATCAACGATCTTTTAAGGAAAAGCTAAAAGATTATCTGTCTCATAATTCTTATTTAAGCAGAATGGTGCCGAAGAGCTGGTTAGAACCTGTATCTAAGCCGGATATTATGAAATTGATAGAGCGGGCGAAACGTCTTGGTAATGGTCCCGAGCTCATTCAAAAGTTAGGTGTCGAGGGATATGCCGACTGGTTCGATAAAAAAGATGGCAATTTCTTTGAACGACTCTGGTCTCGCTTTAACCATAAGAAAGCTTTAAGTGCGAATGCATATCGTTTAGAAGATACTTTGACATCCTCAAATATCTTTGCTCAGGCATTTGCGCATAAGATATTGAATCCAGAGAAAGGGTTTGACCCTTCTGCGCTAAGCGCCCCTATTTATTCGTTTTCTACCTTGTAAGTGATTAACCGCCCAGGATATTAGAGTGAGAAAGCCTTCTTCTTGAGGGGGCTCTTTATTTGAGCTGCTCTTAGAGATTGAATTGAGAAATGCCTATTGTCATTATGGTCTTGCATTATGTATTACCAAGATATCCAGCAACATATAAGTAGATTTTAAAGCCAAAAACGTGTTCTACGGGGGATATTTTAACTTACAAAAAAAGCCTACCCTCAAAAGGGTAGACCTTTTTGCACTGCCGAGATGATGTGTGATTATGAGCGCCAGAATAAGTTTGTGACAAAATTAATCACTGTATATATCATTCCTGTAGATTGTGTCTCTTCAGCTTCTTCATCACACACAATAGTTGCATATTTTGATTTCCAAATCGCTTTTTTTACGTTTTTATCAAATCTAGGTATCTTAATTGGTTGGCTTCTCACCAATCCTGAACGATTGGTGCGATATTGAATAGACTCTGCTTCTTGCATAAAGTTCTCTTCATATGAGTTCTTTGAGGCATCAGCTGTTGATAATGCAGAGATAGAGATGAGTGCAGCGAGTGCAACTTTCGTTGAAAGTTTTAGCATTTTAGTTTTCCCATGTGTGTGTTTGTTATGCTTCATGTGGAAACCCTATGCTATGATATCAAGAGGTTATTCTAATTTTTTTTGCTATACTTATAAAAATGGAGGGTTTGCAAAATAGGGTTCTACAGGGTTCTTCTAATTCTAAACCTTACATATCTTCTTTTGAGAACTCACATCCATGCATGAGAGTTCTTCATAAATTCTTCATCTATTTTTGTAACAATTATCATATGATCTTTTTGCTAAATTCGAGAGTTAGGATGCAAAATGTCTTCTCTTATTGCCTTAGCCTATATCAATAATTTTTACGTCTCATGTGAGAGAGTGTTTGACCCTAAATTAAGAGATAAGCCTGTCGTTGTGCTTTCTAATAATGATGGATGCGCTATATCAAGATCTAATGAAGCAAAGATCTTAGGTATTAAGATGGGTGAACCTTATTTCAAGTTCAAAGAAACTGTAGAGCACTTTGATGCACAAGTCTTATCTTTCAACTACGTGCTGTACATTGATCTCTAAAACCGCGTTATGCAAAACTCTAAAAGCATTTTTGAATTAAGAACGAAATTTCTCTTTAGAGATGCTTTGTTTTAATCGGGGCGAATCTATGGGAAAAACATTTCAGTTTCCTACTCTACAGGGTTCGTTAGAAGAGTAGAATAAAAATTGTCTTTATGGAATAGATTACCAAAAGGATAAAAGAACCTCTGAAAAATACTGAGATTATAATTAAACTTACATAAGGAGAATTTATGCATGCTAAATTGTATTATATTATCCGAAACAAATTTTTCTTTTATGCATGAATATTGTTTGAAGAGTGTCAATGATAAAGATGGAAACGGAAAGGAAAAAGAAGACCCTGAAATTCCTGATCCTCATAAACCAGAGCCTAATGCTCCAACACCGGAGTATCCTCCTGATGATCCAAGCCATCCTAAACCGCCCCATACGCCTCCTTCAAACCCGCCAATTAGGCTTGTCGCTGCATAGAAATAAGCTTTAAAGTCATTAGTATGCAATAATTATTTCATTGGAAATTATGTAATTATCTGCATTGGATAAATTCGTATATTTTTAAACCCTATTAAATTTGGAGATTTTTTAAAGTTGTATAGAATGAATACTTCTATAAAATTTTAATTGTGCATGAACAAATGCACTATTTACCTTTAACATTAAGGAGAATCGCCATGACATCCTATACAAAAGATGAAAGCAAAAGCCGTAAGTCTGATGATAAAAAAGGAAGTGGACATCAAGGTTTTGCCTCTATGCCTAAGGAACAGGTGCGCGAGATCGCACGTGAGGGCGGAAAGCATAGCCATGATAATGACGCTAAGAATAAAACCCAAGGTACTTCAAAAAGCTCAACTTCCGGCCGAGGCCGTGAGGAAGACGATG
>JBQCDM010000113.1:0-2984 GCA_051961235.1 Nucleicultricaceae bacterium (SeqCode) | reverse complement strand
CTATTTATTCAACCTATCGTAAAGTCTTTGCAACACCAGCCAAACGATCCAAGGTGACTACTTTGGAGACTGTACAGCCTGCAACACCCATTATCCATGCATTTAATCGTGAAGCATACCTAACCACCCGAATGAGTAAGGCTTTGAGGCGAGCGCAGAAATACTATACAAAGGTTTACCCTCGCGAAGAGACATTAAAGATAATCTTTGGGCCACCACATCCAGGGCGTGCTGAACTTAATATGTCGGAGGAGCTCCAAATGCTGAAACGTGTCGGTAGGGCGTATGATCTCTCTCGTCCACGTAGTGCAAGCGCAGCAAATGTTTTTGTTCCAATGCTGTACTTCATTACTTCTCGTGCCGCCATCGATTGTCATGACGTTGACACCCCAAAGTGCTTTGTTCGCGTGCCGCTTGTATTGAGTGAGGAAAAGCGTGCGGTGACACGGAAAGAGACGGGCCTTGTCTTCAAAGGAGATCATGCCAATGATGAGTACTATTTTGAGCAAGCAAAGAAAGATGTGGTGCGTGGTAAGATCCTACAGTCTGGCCCCTCATCAGAACTTCAGGCAACTCAGAAAATTTCAGAGATCATTCAGAACGTTGGAGTCAATCGTGACAGCCTGCTCGTTCATAGTGAGAGGGTGCTAATTGAAGCATTGCGAGATGATGAGTATGTGAGGCAGATCGTAGGTTCTTTGGCGCAAAAGATGCTAGAAACGGGGGCTGGGTCCTATGGTGTTTATGGCGTGGTCATGCTTGCTTATTCAACGAATACGGTATGTCGCCAATGTGCGCCAAGCCTTGTGGCACTCCAAAATTCTGGCGAGGAAGAAGGCGGGTTTTTACAACTTCTCGTGCGACATTTAGTCGCCCAAAACTTCAACGATATATCCTTCAATGTATCGGGGTATGACCGTCAGACAAGCACTATGGATTGGGGGAAGTTTTATCTTAATACTATTGTGACCGCTCGTACCAATTTTGATGAGCAAGCACACGATCTGACGGAAGAAGGGCAATTCTTGCACAAAACAGTGAAAAAACCATCGAAAGAGAAGCATAATCCGCATGCAAAACTTTTTTTCTCCAATAATGAGATTGATGTAACCCCCCATGAAAAAGATGGTGGGCATTCTCCTAT
This sequence comes from Nucleicultricaceae bacterium (SeqCode), assembly GCA_051961235.1. Lineage (GTDB taxonomy): Bacteria > Pseudomonadota > Alphaproteobacteria > Caedimonadales > Nucleicultricaceae > JBQCDM01. The sequence goes on along the minus strand of JBQCDM010000113.1, from coordinate 1,840 downwards.
CACATATTTTTACGAATTTGTCGGCAAAGATATGCATGTTCCACCTCATGCAAATGATAATGGGGTGAACTTCGCCGACTATCAAGGGACAGTTTTTGCAAGTGGCAGCGAATCATGGATGATCCCTTCGACATAAGGCGCACTATTAAGCTCTAGGCGACGGGTGATAGAAGACGTGCTTCTTGTATTTGTATCAAATCGAAACCCAACCGCTTTCGGAGAGTTCCTGCATGGGATTGTTTAACCCAAGCTAAGCTAGACGATTTTTGCTCACCTACTAGAAGCAGCAGATTTAAACAAATGACCGAAAAGTAATTTAAAATATTTTTTATGATAAACTTTATTTCCTGAATTATTTTAATAATTTTAAGATATCAATGTTTCCTTATTATTTACACGAAATTTACCTTAACTCCCTTCTAAATTAATTAAAAATTATATAAATTGCCATGTGCCATTTTGGCAGTTATAAATAGTAATGAGTATCTTTGAAAATAGGTGACAACATGAAGCATAAAACGCATTTTATGGCATATATGACAAGTATTGTTTTCTTTATCTCTACATTCACTACCTATGCAAGCCGTCTGATCGTTGAAGAGCAAGAGGGATCTGTTCTTGTAAAAACAATCGCTTCGAACAAAAGAAAAAAGACGCCCATTATTCATGAAGTTGGTGAAAAAGAAAATCTTCAACAATCAAGCGAGCTCTATAAAAAGCAACAATATACAAAGCCTAACAACCACGTTGCTCAACCTTGTTCAATTTCTCCTCTCTTTTCAAAACTCAAGGAGGAAATTGATACATTAAAACAAGACATTGAGAAATCGTATGCAGCTGCTTCAAAGGTTGATCTTACCCAAAGTTATAATTTTTTCAAAGATCTGAGTTATTCTGAGGAAGTTTGGCAAAGCTTAGGGCAACAAATGAATGTAGAAAGATGGTCTTCTAAAGATAGCTGGAAAGAATCCATAGGTGGTCAACTTTTTTTTCCAGCTTCTAGGCTCCATAAATGGCAAGAATCTCATTACACAGAACATCTCTTGCAACGCTCAGATGTTTTGCATGGCTGTATTTTTGCAGCTTCTTTTAAACACTCTTTAGGGCTTTTTTATACGACCCATATTCTTTGGATAATCAATCGTTTCAATGATGATAGTGGTAGTGGAGTAAACCAATCGCCGGTTTATAGGCGGATGATGCAAAAAGCATGTGCCCAACTAAAACGACACTTAGATAAACCAGATGTCTGTTATGCCTTAGGTAAAGGCTGTTCCCTTCCCACATCATTGACAGGAAAATATATGGGAGAGATGACTGCTTTTGAACTTCATAAAAATGGTGGAGATTCTAAAAATCAATTTGCTCTTCTAAGTTTAAAAGCTTCAAGAAATGGTTATACTGGATCTCCTGTTGAGGAATTTTTAGACCTTGCGTGTCAACAAAACTATTTACCCGCATATTTAGAAGCTGCTCATTATGCGAGGAAGGCTAAGCAAAGAGAAAGAGAAAAATCCATCTTAGAGGAAGCAATAAGAAAAGGATACGCACTTGCATGGATTGATCTTGCGTATTGGTATCAGGATCATAAGCAAACAGAAAAACATTTAGCAAGTTTAAACAAAGCCGCTCAAGCGAATATTCCTCAAGCGTTTATAAGTTTGGGATTGAATCTTGTGGGAGATGGTTCTTTTCACTTAGATATCGAGAAATTAGAAAATATTTCTTCTGCCGATTTAAAAAAAGTATCTGACTATTTTAGGAAAGCTGGAGAATTACTTCACGACCCCCGAGGGTACAAATACTTAACAGATCTTAATTGAACTCTATCGGTTCTTAG
>JBQCDM010000112.1:0-2785 GCA_051961235.1 Nucleicultricaceae bacterium (SeqCode) | reverse complement strand
TGATCTTCTCAACTTTGCCTTTATAGGCTGTCACATTTTGAGCTTCAGATTCTACAATTAAAACGTCGGCAGCTTCCGCACCAGCCTTCTTTGCATAATCCAATACTTGATCTAGGAGTGATTGAAGTCGATTGCGATCCATACGCATCCTCTTGAGTCATGAAAATCTGACTGCACTATGGTACAAAACAGGGGTGTTTGTCCAGTTTATTCAACCCAAAACCTCGGTTCATATACTTTTTACTTGTTCAAAAAATTCAATATGATATAGAAATTTTTTTAATTTAAATTTTAGACAAAATGGTAATTAAAAAAAATAACACTTCTTTTTGGAAAAAGTGATTTCAACCCTTGAAACGGAAGAAATCATCCCCAATTGAATGTTACAACCGATATATTTTATGTGGAACTAGGAGGTTCTATGAAGCTCAATAAAACTGTATCATTAGCACTTGCAACAGCGCTGCTTTTGAATACAACAACTCCTGCATTTGCAAACAGCATGTTTGATACAACAGAATCTATTTCTTGGACAGCTCGTGCTAAGAAACTGGCTGGATTAGACGTAACTCAATATGCAGACGAAAAAGCACGCGCTATCTCTGCTCATGCTGGCAAAGCTGTTCGAAATAAAGTTCACGAGATCTTCTTCAAAGACAATGACCGATACGGTGTTGATGCTGATGGTCGTCACGTTACTATTTTCACGAACAAATCTGGCCTTTTGAACAATCTTTTCAAAAAAGTAACAGGTGCTGACCTTGATGAAAGCCTTAGGAGCGTTTTGCCTTTGGGTGGTCTTTACGTCAACACACTACGTCAAAAATTGGATAAAGCGATTGTTGATGAAATTCTTGGTTCACTTGTTAGCCTTGGTGTTGAGGAAATTATTTATCGCTCGATCACCGGTGCTTATTCAATTGGCACTCAAAAACTCGAAGACATGACATCAAACTTCATGCAAAGTGTCAACAGCAAGCCAAAAAGCGATGCGCAAGCTTCTCTTGAACACACGTATGCGACAGTGAAGCAATCGAAGCTTGATATTGTGGATGTAAAAGATGATGCACAAGACGAAGTAAAAGCAACCGCTGCTAAAATCTTGACTGATGAAAATGACGATGAAATCACACTGAACAAAGTGGTCAGTTACTATAAGAATAAGTTTTTATCGTATATTGATACAATGTTAAAAGATACCATGATTTCTGCTATATCTTCTGCTGCAAAAATGGTTGGTACAAAAGTTGCTGATGCGACTGTAAACATGATTAAAGGTCCATCAACAGTATCAGGTGCTTTAGTGGGTTGGTTTGTAAACCCAACTGTTGGCCTCGTAACTGGTCTTACTGGATTTGTAACAGGTCTTTATCAAGAGCAAATTAGAGATTACGCTGGCACTCAAGCAGAAGCACGCGCACGTAAAGTTGCAAACAAAGCTTTGCAATCTAAGCAACTGATTGGTCATCAAAAAACGATCACATCAAAAACTCAAATGATTGATGATATGGAATTTGAGGTATTGGACGAAATAGATCATTCCATCTCCGCATGGGCTGCTCAAAAAATGCAGAAAGTTACGTCAACCCTTCAAACCATAAAAGAAACAGCTGAAAAAGCGCAACAAAAAGTTGTTGAGACTGCAGTTGCTATGGGTCATGCACTTGCTGAAGTGGATGTAAAAGGTGGCGTAAAGCAAGCGGCACAATATGCTAACAAAACATTTGGTGGTTATGATCCTTTGGATATCAAAGCAAACATTCGCCCGCTTTCTATTGAAGAGCAAGAAATTTACAACAAAGCTGACGAACGTGTGCCCTTTCCACCTCAATCAATTATTGACCGTTTTGGTCATTTGAGTGATGAACAAATTAACGCATTGTCAGGCAGTGAGGGTGAAGCTTACGATGATCTCGTTGACGCTTGGCAAGAAGAATATGACGCTGAAGTTGAAACCATTAAACATGAAAGAGCTCAAGCTAAGAAAGCTCAACAACCTCAACAAACATCCATGTTTGGCAAGGTAAAAGGTTGGTTTAGCTGGTAATCATCTAAACATACCTCTGATAAAAACCCTGGTCCTTGGCCAGGGTTTTTCTTTATGATTTTATGGCCATTGCGAGCACCTCCATTTTCTGTTTTAATGATCGGGTAGAACTATGTGGTGTCGATGTCAGCTCAGTCTCGCCTTCAAATCATCTTTCTCGTTGCGGCAAGTATTTCTCTTGGGTTTATCTGTACAGACATTTACATCCCAAGCATGCCCAATTTACCAAGCATTATGCGTGTGCATGATGATGCTATCCAAATGACTGTTGCAAGCAATCTTATTGGTGCTGTTTTTTCAGGTATTTTTGCTGGAACGCTTTCAGACGCCATTGGCCGGCGCCCTCTTATGTTAAGCGGGCTTATTGTTTTTGTTTTGGGTAGCCTTCTTGCTGCATGGAGTCATGATTTTACATCCCTCATGGTTGGACGTTTTGTCCAAGGATGGGGTGTTGGCATCTTCAATGTCATTGGAACGGCGACCATTCAAGATCTATTCAATGAACGCGAAAGTGCAAAAGCTATGGCACGCATGGAAGTAGCCTTTACCCTTGTCCCATCTCTTGCGCCTATTATTGGAGCTTATGTCCACACGACTCTTGGATGGCGGGTGAATTTTTACATTGTGGCATTTATGGCCTTTAGCATTTTAATTCTAAGCTTTTTTATGTTTAAAGAGCCCTTACGTACGCTTCAAAATAAACCAGCCGCGTCCACATGGTTTTTTCTTTTGAGATAC
>JBQCDM010000111.1:0-4046 GCA_051961235.1 Nucleicultricaceae bacterium (SeqCode) | reverse complement strand
TATGTTCAGAATCTTTGATTGTTTGAGGATCAATATCTTGCTCTACTTTGACGAGATAAGCTCGATAGGTCTTAAAAATAAAATCATTCAGCATATAAATGGTATCATGGGACGGATAGTAAAGGATCTTGTCGCCAAGGTTAAGAACGCCACCTGTTTCTTCCGCAAGTTCGCGCGCTGCTGTTTGATACAACAGTTCCCCTGGATCTGTTTTGCCGCCAAAGCCAATTTCCCAGCATCCTTTCCCGGATCTTTGTCCTGCGAGCACATAGATCTTACCATTTTTGATACAATAAGGGATCACACCTGCTGCATCGCCCAGGTGTGCTTTTTGGAAAGGATCGGCTTTTGTTTGGATGATGCCCTCTTCTAAATCCTTTAAAAAAGTTAGATGAGCATGGCGCGATTCAACGAATTTTATGAGGTCGCGTCTTTTGCCATAATGGGTATGATCAGAAAAGTCTTTGACTGTATCAACGAGAAGGGCCAAATCTAGAGAAGCATTTTTGAGGGCTTCTCTTAAATTAAGATTTTTAAAGTACGGCTTATTCTCGAGAAAGCCCTGAAACTCAGAGATTTGTCCAGGTTGCCAATTGTTTTCTCCAAGAATTTTATCTCGTCCGGTTCCGCGTGTTAAAAGACAACCACCGAGATCAATCAAGTATAAGGCGCCATCCTTGACCATGTAGTTTTCAGGCTTACTATCCCAGAAACTAATAAAGGCTGTCGGGAAAAAGACTGCAGGCAAACGCTCTTGGAGAAACGTTTCTGTAGGTTCTTTCCCTTCGATATATTCAGCAACGCGATAGAGCGATGACTTACCGTTTCTTTCTTTGAGAAGTCCCCAATTTTCTTTTAAAGCAGGGGGCAGATCATCGTACATAAAGAAGGATGGCACATGTCCGCCCATCTTTCCGTAGAGTTCTCCGCCTAAGCATTCATCATATCCATGTTCAGCGCGCGTCCAAAGCTTGAGCGTCCATTTCTTTCCTTCCCCATCTTGAAAGAGGCTCACACTTCTAGTGCCGCCGCCTAAATCTTTTTCACAGGTAAACGTTGAGAGATCGGGCGCTTCTAAAGTCTCATCTTTAGAATACCCATGAAAGGGCGTATAGAGCCTTTTATAATGAAAGAGGTGAAGATCGATATTTTTTCTTATTAATTTTTTTATTAAAGCAGGAGCTCCCTTAAAGTGGCGCTTTTCATTATCAACAAAAATCACCCGACCAGTCTGAACACCGGTGCTTATGAGGAATTCAACAACATTGTAAAGGAGCGTGAGCTTTGTAGAAATGCCATCTACATCGGGAGAATAAAAGATGCCACGATGATACTTAATGGAGAAATCTTTAAGAGGAAGAAAGCCCTCTTCAAAAGTAACGCCGGCTCTTAAAAGGCTGTTATAGGTCATTTCTGCACTTTTAGGCATTCTTGCTGTTAGACCAAAAACCTTGAATCTCTCACTTTTAAGCGTATTTAAAATATCGCAAGCATCATTATTAATAAGTCGGGCAGTTTCTTTAATACCACCCTCGCTTAAAAACACGCCATCAATGTCACTGAAAAAAATATCAACGGCGCCTTCTTTTTGTGAAGAAGGCGGAAAAGGAATGTGAGATGCCATGTCTTGAAAACTATCAAAGACAATAAGAGGGTCTTCAAGTTTTGGGCGTTTGGCAGGTAGTAGTTCACATATATCATCCCGCTTTCTTTTAAGAGAAGGCATCATTCCTGGTTGTCTAAGTTGTGGTTGCCTATCAAGAGGAAAATCTTCCGCTTTTCCTTTAGTTGCTTCTATGTTTGAGAGGAGCGAAGTAAGGAGAGAAAGAGAAACACTGCAATATAAAAACTTTTTAAACACAACAAATAACCTAATGGGCAAATTTTATATGATTAATATTACTTGCTGTGTTTTGCTGTCAATAAAAAACAAAAAATCGATGATATTTAAGTATAAAGCGCAAAAATTATAATATTATGTGTGATTTTGTTTGTTATCATTTTTGTTATTTCAGTTTGATTTAGGTGATTTTTATAGATTTCATTTTGGTTAATCTTCACTCTTAAAGTGATCAAAAGCTTCGATTAAAGATGACGCGGCGCGTGCGCGTGTTTTTTCATAGCCATAAGAGAGACACTCTTTGCTCCAAAGATTGCTTGAATGTGTTCTTTCTAACCTCTCGTGATCGCTTCTTTTTTTTCAGAAGATTGTATTTTGTCATTCGGATAATAATCTTAAAAAAATCTTCTTAAATTGTTATGGGAATAAGAGAAACAAAGGATAAAAATCGCAATAAGGCACTATGATACGGGTTGATAAATTTTACCTGACAAGCAATAGGGTGCCAAAATTGGGTTTGCTCTTTTAGATTTTTGTTTTAGGATGGTTAATCATTAAAAACAAAATATTCGTTTCAAACCGTGATCAAAGTAGGCATACCTAAAAACTATGAGATTCGAAAGGCTCGTTTAGATGATGCTAAAGGGATCGCACGTGTTAACTATGAAAGCTGGAAAACCAGTTATCCCGGTATCGTTGATCAAGATTTGCTGGACACCCTTGTGTTTGATGAACTTCTACAGTTTAGAAAACAAATCCTTCAAGAAAGCCAAGATATTCATCTGGTGGTGCTTTGTGGAGATACCATTGTTGGATTTTGTGATGCCGCGGTTATGTATTTTCATGAAAACCAAGTCTTATCAGAAGAACAAATGAAGAAGCGCGATGAACGTGGAGAAATCCGTCGTATTTATTTATTGGAGGAACATAAAGGAAAAGGCATAGGATATGCTTTGTTTGAAGAAGCACGTCTCCGCTTAAAAGAAAGAGGATTGACGCCATTTTTGCTCTGGGCTTTGAAAGATAATAAAAGAGCCAGGGCTTTTTATGAAAGGCAAGGAGGAGTCTTAGTTGATGAGATATCCGTAAAGCTTGGAGATCGACTATACCCAGAAGTTGCCTATCGCTTTGAGAGCTAACCATTTGCTATTCCATTTGTTCTCCTGTTGCTTCCGTTTTTTGTGTTCATTGGCGACCGTTTGACGCCTATGAATTACAACAACTTCACAAAACCCTTAAGGACCAGAACTACTGTATCAAAAGAGCTCTAGTCAGGTCTTTAGCTGAGATTACTTCTTAAAGGGTAGAACAGTTTGAAAATAACAATCCTCACGGAACTTAAAAATCAAAGGGGCAGGTTTTTACGACCTGCCCCTTTGATATAGAGTGATTAATGAGGCCAAACTTCAACCTCTAATGCCACATTATAGATCGTTTGTAAATAATTTTAATAAAAATTCAGAAATGATAATTATTTTTAAAATAACTACAACTATTACACGAAGTTTTTATTCGAAGTACTTTAGATGTCGTAAGCAGTTAAATTCATATAGCTCCCACTCTTGGCGAGTAGCATTCCAGTTAAGGACAAATTTGCGGATTTTATTTCTTGTCTCTTCATCTAGCTATTCATCAAACTTCACGGTGACGGGAGATTTATTCTGATTCGCGCCAGCAAATGTTTGTCCTCCTTTATGAGCAAACTCTTCCTCTTGTTTTTGCATCAGTGATGAGATGTTTGAGGTGAAGTAATTCGCCCAACAGTGCATAGGGTTCCAAGTCTTCCAGGCCATCCCTTAGTAACTGATGTAACTATTCTATCACGGTAGTAATCATATGATATAAAGATTTATCTCAATCACAAGGTTTAGAAAAAAAGCCTGAAAACAAAATACGACCCAAACATATTAGAAATAAATTGTCTATTTTTACATGATTATATCTTAATTTTGATAAAAATACAATTTTACAAAAATATTTATGGCCTTGATGTCGACAAATTAATTGAATTTATTAAGTGCTAATATATTATTAATTGATTCACTGATGAATATAATCCTTCTGAAAAAAGGACGTTTTGTAGCGGGAAGGCCTGAACATTATTACAATAAAATAATGGGAGATAAAAAAATTGGAGAGAAAATATGCAACTGCATATCAAAAAAAAGGTAAAATACTTATCACGGGCTATGCAACAACAACCGAT
>JBQCDM010000110.1:0-2395 GCA_051961235.1 Nucleicultricaceae bacterium (SeqCode) | reverse complement strand
CATGATAGCACAAGACAAGCCCATAGCCCTTATTGCCCGCACTTTAAAAGTGAGCCGCCAAACGATTTATAGAGTGATTAGAATGTAATGGTAGGATAAGGGATCAGTTGCAATTTCAATTTTGGGGTGGTTCATAGGATATACTCAATAAGATTGTAAAAGGTTCAATAAAAGAATCTTTCTTAAAGTTCAAGATTTTTTAAATAGCATTAAGCGTAAAACGTTATTTCTTTCTAAGATAAAACTATCTAAGTTTTTGCCATTCTTCCCAGCAGTTCTCAGGGCCAATATCAACAAACCCTCTGCCCTTTTCGAGATTACACTTTATGATTAAGGGTCATGCATACAGCATTATCTCGGATATCCAGTACTTTCTTCTCTACCAAAGAGATTTCTTTTTGTGTCTTATCAGCATAAAAATATTGTTTTTTGTCATTAATATATAATGGTATGCTATATTTTTTTAAGCACTCATTTACGCTGGATGTATTCTTGTAATTTACTTTTAGGCTAACCATATAAACATTAAGTATTGTCAAAAAGGAAAAAGCTGTGCGTATCATTACTTCTATGCAACTTCTATTTCTGTTGTTGATAAATTCTCTTGGCTTTGCTTCCGTAGCAGAGGAAGAAAAAAAGCCTTATCTTAAGGTGAAAACCCACAATGTAGGACAAGGTAATTGTATAACTGCTGAGTTATATAGCCCAGAATATGCTGAAGTGATTTATTTATTAGTTGATGCAGGATCTTCTGCTTACAATAGGGAGCTTCATTTTCAAGAATATTTCCGAACAAAAGCGGAAAAAATAATTCCGGAAAAGCACTTAAAAGAGGGGGTGGGTTTAGAAGAAGACACAATAGAAGAGAAGACGACAGTTATACCGATTTCCCCATCTAGCTCATCTTCCTCAACTCCTATTATTCCTCAAAGCATACTGAGAGAAATTTCTCCTGGAGAGCAAAAAGTCTTAAAAAAGCAGCCACCAAAGTATAGTTATATTAAAGAAAGAATGATTCAATCTATTAGAGATGCTTTGGGGCAAAAACAAAATAACTCATTTATTAATGTTACCACATTTTTTATTTCTCATCCTGATTCAGATCATTACGAACTTGCTCCAAGTATTTTTCATCATCAAAAGGACCAGATTCAAAACATTATCTTAGGAGGACTTCCAGAGAAATATGCCAAACCATTCAGGGATTGGGTTCAAGAGCTTATCACTAATAAGAAGACGAAAGTTTATTTTCCGGCCCTTCTAATGCCTCAGCCTGTTAAATCTGTCCAGGGGTTAATTCCCACATCTCTTGATGATATGGGTGCGCGAACGTATGCGCCTCAAATGTTTTCCCATCCAAAGAAGGGATGGAGAACTAAAAAATACTTACATTTAAATGAGTTCGAAAAAGCTATCCCTTTTGGAGATAATATCAAAACATATCTTCTCTCAGTCAATCCTACTCATTGGTGTGAAGCTGGTACAGTGGGCGTAGTACGTTCTTGCCTCGAAGATGATGATAATAGTGATAGTTTAGTCTTGAAAATAGCAATAAATAAACACTCCATAATCATCACCGGTGATGCTACCAATATTACAACAGACCGCATTATTAAAAACTATGAAAGCGATTTGAATTTTTTAGAATGTACAGTGATCACATCAGATCACCATGGAGCTAAAACACATGGAAGTAATCAGCCAAAATGGGCCAAAACTACTGCTCCTCAACATGTTATTTTTAGTTGTGGCATAATGCATGGTCATCCTTCATTATCCACCTATGATACTTTCAAACAATCAAACCGCCTTGCTATCATTAATTCCCACGATATTTGGGTGTGGCAAGGACTCGATAAAAAAGATGAAGATTCTTTAGACGTACAATTTAAGGGCAGAAAAGCTATCGTACATAAAACGTGCCGTTCTCTCCTCTCTACATTCAGTAGTGGAACTTTAAGCTTTATGTTCACTTTAGAAGACGAGATTAAACTTGAAAGCGAACTTTTCAATTTAACATCAAACGCATTTAATCCTAAGGTGCACTATACGATATTTAAAGAACAAGAAAAGTCAGAAGAATTGGAGGAACTAGAAAAAGAAATAACTTTTGATAAAGAAGATATAGAAAATCTTGAGGAATCTTTGAACCCTAAACCTGCTGATAAAGCGAAAAAAACTTTAGGTTTTCCACTATCTCCTACTGTTAGTATTGCACAGAGTCAAACGAGAAAAAAGCAAGCAGAACAATCAAGTATTAAGGATAGCCGTCCTTCGAGCACTCTCCAAGAAAGAAGTGATAAGGAGGCTATAAGTGATTCAGAACCAACAATCAGGGAGAAAAGAAAAACAACAACCAAAGAAAAACAAAAAAAATCAAAGAAAAAAGATAAAA